>DATAHD010000203.1:0-11261 GCA_036263395.1 Rhizomicrobium sp.
CCGATGCTGTAGTGTCCGAGCGTGTCCTCGTTCGCGAGCAGATCGATCGGCCGCGTCGTCGCCAGGTAATAGAACGACGGCATGCCGCGCACGACGACGCGATCGCTGTTGACCCAGATGCCGGCAACCCGCGCCTTGCGCCTCGCGGTGTAGGTGGTCGTCGGCCCGCGGATCACCACGACGACATCGCGGCCCTTGGCGTCTGACCCGCTTTCGACAGCGCCGAACACCACAAGATCGGTGCCGCTGTAGCTTGACGTGATCTGGATCTTGTCCTGCGAAAGCCCGGCAACAAGATCGTCCGCCGCGGCTGGCGACAGGCCGGCCAGAAGCAACGCCATCAGCGGTACGAACCAGCGCATCATGCGCCCGCCATCACGCTGAACACGTCGCCCGGCGTGACGATCAAGCCCCACAACAGGCGCAGCGCCACCGCCAGAACGAGCAGGCCCAGGAACAGGCGCAGATGTTCGCCCCGCATCCGCGCCGCCATCATAACGCCGGCCTGCGCCCCCACCGCGCCGCCGACGACCAGGATGAATGCCAGAACGATATCGACCGTGTAGTTGTTGGTCGCCTGCAGGATCGTCGTGAACGCTGTCACGAACAAAATCTGCATCATTGACGTGCCCATCACGATGTTGGTCGGCACGCGCAGCAGATAGATCATCGCCGGCACGACGACGAACCCGCCGCCGACACCCATCACCGCCGACAGGATGCCGACGAACACGCCGATCACGAAAGGCGGGATTGCACTGATATAGAGCCGCGAGACGCGAAACCGCATCTTCAGCGGCAACGCGTGAATCCAGTTGCGGCTCTGGTTGCGGGCCGCGACCGGCACCTTGCCAGAATTCGCCGCGCGCAACGACGCGACGCTCTCGTTCAGCATCAACGCGCCGATCACGCCCAGCAGAACCACATAGCCGAGCGACACCGCCAGCTCCGCCTGGCCGATCTTGCGCAGCAGGGCGAATATCCACACACCCAGCCATGTGCCGCAGAGGCCGCCCGCCACCATCACCGCGCCGAGCTTCAGATCGATCGTGCGCCGCCGCAGCTGCACGATCGCGCCCGAGGCGGAGGACGCCGTCAGATGGCTCGCGGTTGTTGCCACCGCCACGCTGGAGGGGATGCCGTAAAAGATCAGCAGCGGCGTCAGAAGGAAGCCACCGCCAACACCGAACATGCCGGACAGAAAACCAACACCGGCGCCCATCGCAAGGATGGCCAGCCAGTGCACGCTCATCTCGGCGATGGGGAGATAGATTTCCATCCGTTGGGCGTTGGCGTGGGGCGCGCGCCGGCGCGATGCGGGGACTCTGGACAGCCCCCGCGCAACGGTCAACCGAAACTATGCCGGATCAGTGCGTGATGTCGTTCGCATCGGGCGTCGCGTTGGCGCGACGGTCGAGTGCCTGCGGTTTGAACATCTGCGCCGAGCGTGCCGCCGCCGCACGGTCGTCAGCGGAGAGCTGCGTGCCGAGCGCATCGATGCGGTTCTTCGATTCCGTGTCGCCCTGCGAGGCGGCAATCGCATACCACTTGTAGGCATCGAGCAGGCTCTGCGGCACGCCCAGGCCGCGCTCATAAAGCACGGCAAGGTTGAACTGCGAGTCCGACAGGCCCAGCGCCGCGGCCTTGGAGAACCAGCGCGCCGCTTCTGCGAAGTTTTTCTGAACGCCGGTGCCTTGGGCGAACGCAACCGCGAGGTTGTGCATCGCCTTGCGGTTACCCGCCTGCGCCGCGACCTGATACCACTTGGTCGCCTTCGCCGGGTCGGCAGTCACGCCCTTGCCACGCTCATACAGCGTACCGAGACGATAGGCGGCCACCGGCTCATTCTGCGAAGCGGCCTTCTGCAGCCACTTGGCGCCTTCAGCTTCGTTGGCCGGAACGCCGTCGCCATCGACATATTTGAGGCCGATCAGCATTTCCGCTTTCGCGTTGCCGGCATTGGCGGCTGCTGTGAGCTTGTCGAGCGCCGTCGCCGGCTTGGCCTCAGCCTGCTGCGGCGGTGTCGGAGCGTTTGCGGCCGGTGCAGTCACCGGTTTCGGCGGCACGGCGCTGAAGCTGTCGTTGCCCGGCGCGGCCGCGGCGGGCGGTTGCGCGGCGGCGCCCGTCTGTGTCTGGTCTTGCGGCGTGTACGGGACCTCAGTGGTCGTCGTCGCCGGTTCGGCCGTCTTCTTGCTATTGAACAGCGCGCCGATGCCGGTGTGCTTTTCGGCCTGCGAGACGCCGGCGTTCTGGCTCAGGATGATGCTGGCGATCGCAAGGATCAGGACCAGCGCACCCGCTGCGATAAGCAGATAGCGCGTGGTGTTCGACTTGGCCGGCTTGTCATCACCCGTTTCCGGCACGACCACCGGCGGTGCCATCATCGCCGGGGCGGCGCTAGCCGTCACAGTCGCTGGCTCGACGGGGTTCGCGGCGTTCGCGCCCCAGCCGAAGCCGCCGAAACCCTTGCTGCGATCGGCCTGCGCGGTTGCGGCGGCGGCCTGCGCCGAACGGCGCGCGGCGGCCAGGAAGGATTCGTTGGTGACCGGCGGCGGCGGTGCCGACGACGGCGTGAAAGCGGATTCGAACACCGGCTGCGGGGCAAGCGTCGTCGCCGCGCCCAGATCGCCAAACACCGATGCAGCCGTCGTGTCGGCGGCATGCGGCGGCGGCGCGAACACGGGTGCGAACGCTTCGCCGAACGGATCCGGCTTGCTGTTGACCGGCGGCGGCTCGGGGAAGGGCGGCGCGTCGAACACCGGGCCATGGCTCGATGTGTCCGCGAAAGACGGGATCGGCGTGGGCGCGGCGTAAACCGGCTCCGGCTCGTAGACGGACGGCTCCGGCGCCAGCGGCGGCGCAGCGGATGTCACGGTCGCGGCCGGCTGCGGCGCGGACGCTGCCGCCTTTGCATCGCGGGCTTCTTCCAGCGCGTGCTCGGCGCGGTCTTCGATGCTGTCGAGACGCTGCGAAATCCGGCGCAGCGTTTCGTCGGTGCTGGCCGCACCATCGAAACGCGCGACGATGTCGCCAAGTGTGCGTTCGATCGAATTCAAACGGCGGTCAATCGCCGGATCGCTGCCGCGGCTTTCGAGCCGCAGCACGCTGTCTTCCATGCGCGCGATGGAGGTCGCGGCCTGGGCTTCGCTGGCGGTGAAGCGCTGGGTCAACCGGTCGAGAGCATTGTTCAGATGCTCCACGCTGCCGACGCGACGGTGAATTTCGGCGGTCTCATCGGCACGCGCCATCTGACGCGATTCCATGTTCTCGAGCGCCTTGTCGAGGGCATCGGCACTCGAATGGGCAACGCGCTCCACGACGCGCACGCGTTCGTCGAGCATCGCCATGCGCTGCTCCATCGTGCGCGCGGCGCCTTCGCCGCTGGTGCGCACGTCGGCAACCCGGGCGGCGACCGCATCCAGATTGGCCGCAACGGCTTCGATCTGGGTGGCAGACTGCTTCGAGGTGCTGGAGATCTGGTCGGCGAGGCGCGAGAGGCCCTGATGCAGGGTCTTCACCGCGTCCTTGAGATTCTCATTGCCGCCGCTGTGATCTGCCCGTTCGATCTGGTCGAGCCGGTTCGAAAGACTGACAAGATGCGAACTCAACTGATCGAGCGCCTGCGCCTGCTTCAAACCGGCAGACCCGTCGTCTTGCTTTTCGAGACGATCGAGGCGGCTGGAGAGGCTGACGAGGTGCGAGCTCAGCTGGTCGAGCGCCTGTGCCTGCTTGAGGCTGGCCGAACCGTCGTCCTTCTCGACACGCTCCAGGCGGCCGGCAAGGTTGACGACGTGGGCGCTGAGCTGGTCGAACGCCTGCGCCTGCTCGCGGGCGGCGATGTTGATCTCGGTCGCGGCCTGGCTCATCGCCCGGCTGTTTTCCTGCGTCGAGCGTTCGGTCGCCTCGAGGCGGCGGCCAAGGCCACCGAGGTGCGACTCGATCCGCTTGTAGATGTCCTGCGTCTCGCTCTCATTCCGGGCGACGCGGGCCAGCATGTCGTCGCTCTGAGCGCGGAAAGAGCTCGGTTCGGGGCGCGGCTCAAGCGAGGCTTCGGCCCGGTAGGAGGGCGGCGGGGTATGGGTGAAGGTCTCGCGCATTGGCTCGACACTTTCGTTCGCGCCGGTCAGATCACGAACGATGCGCCGCGTTAGCCATTCGCCGACCGACAATCCCTCGCGCCGCGCTGCGGCGCGGGCTGCATCACGGGCTTCCGACGGAATCCCGGCTACGTTCCAAGGGAGATCAGGCCGCATATCGAATCACTAGCTGCCGCACACAATCGAAGGTATCCACGCCGACATATTGTGTAAACAAAGTCAGCACGCCCGAACCGGCAGTGGCGCTAGGACACATTGGTTTAGAAGGTACTGACATAGCCCGGAGTGTTGTCCGGCAGCGTTAATGGGCGGTTACCCGATGCGCCGAATGGTGCCTATTCGACCCCGGCGCGCTTCAATTCGGCCGGCAGCGACCCCGTGACCCAGTCCCACGTCATCCGGAAGTCGGAGATCAGCGACCACAGCGGGTAGGTGAAGGTCGCTGGGCGGTTGTGCTCGACGAAGAAGTGCCCGATCCAGGCGAAGGCGTAGCCGGCGGTCATCGCGACCAGCAGAAACCACAGGCTCCCGGTCAGCATCAGGGCCGCCAGCGCGGCGATGACAATGCCCGTGCCGATGTAGTGCAGCGCCCGCGTCTGCGGTTTGGCGTGCTCCTGTAGGTAATAAGGCCAGAACTCCGCATAGGTGCGCATCTTGCGGTTGGTGAGGCGTTCGGTCGTCATCTCAACCTCGCGAGGCTCAGGGCGTTGTCGGCGGTGTGCCGTGGTCTTCCGACCCTCTCAGCTGCACCGGCGGCGGCTGCGCCTCATCCTTGGCGCTCGCCGCATTGTCGTAGCTGGTTACCTTCTGCGGGGTGGTTGTGTCTTTATAAGGGCCAAGCCCGAGGTCGGTCGCAAACAGCTGCGTCACATAGACCGTGTCGCCGTTCACCGCCGCGCCGACGCCGGTGCGGTTGTAGTCGCCGAACGCCAGGTTCTTGCGATGCGGCTCGCTCTCCAGCCAGGTATCGACAAAGCGCTTGGCGAAGGCCTCGACATCGACCCCGCTCTCTTTGACGTAGTGCTGTGCCGCCACGTTCTCGCCGAGCAGGCCCTGGAAGGTCGCATCCTTGCTCATCAGCAGCGTTGCGGAGACATGCGTGTCGTCGCCCGGCGGTGCGAACGTGTTGCGTGTTGCCATGTCCTGACTGCGCTGCCGCGCGATCCCGACGAGCTCTGAATCGAGCGATAGAGGCTTGGCACCCGGGTTGAGTTTGATGCGCTCCGCATCGACCATCTGATTGATGCGCACCTCCAGCGCCCCCATCTGCGTCGCGGGATCCGGCGGCGGTGGTAGCGGTGTTCGCCGGGACACGGCGTGCGGATCGCCGGCACAGGCGGCCAGCAGCAAGGCTGCGCCAAGAATGAAGGAGCGTCTGTGCATGGCCGTTCTAGCGCGTGAAGGGCCGCGAACGTGCAGCGACGGCTTCATGCATGGCAAACCCCTCCGGTGAAGGGCGCGACCCTACCCCAGCGGGCTCATGTGAGGCAAAGGGCGCTCAGTGCGGCGGCAGATCGCTGTCGTCGTTCTGCTCGCGGCGCCAATAGATGAATGACACCACCGCGCCGGCGACTGTGCCCGCGACGATCCCGCAAAGAAGCGTGAGATAACCCACCGACGTTCCGAACAGGATCAGCGCCACGATCGTCGCAAGGCCGGTCGCGACATACACATAGGCCGCGAAGCGATTGCTCTTCTCCCACGCAAGCTCGCTCGACAGCGACCATGGCCAGCGTGTCCCCATGAAAAACATGGAGCGTGACTTGCCGAGGAAATTGCCGAGCACGCAGACGAGCAGCGCAACCATCAGCAGCGTTACCGCCGGCACATCGATCGGAAGGCCGCTTGTCGCCAGAAGGAGCACGATGTGTGTGCCGGTGAAAACCACCACCGATCCCAGCCAGCCCGCATAATAGAGCTGCTTGCTGGCTGCGAGGTTGGCGCGCCGTGGTTCGATCTCCGGTAGGAACGCGCAGACGAGCGAAAACAGCGCCGCAATCCCAGGAATGCCGAACAGGCCGACCTGACGGCTAGCGAACGCGTCCGGCCTGCCGTTTGGGTCCCAATGAATGGGCACGCTTATGCCGCTCGGGAGCACTGTCAGTGCCCAAGCGCTCACCACCAGCATGATTGCGATCAGCGCGATGCTGATCATCAATGGCATGCGTACGTTCATCCCCTGTCCCCTTGCGCCTGACAGCTTTGTGCCCCTGACCGGCGATCTCCATGAGTGCGGAAATGGCTTCTTCCAGCACGCTCATATTGATTCGATAGATGAGTGACGTCCCCTCGCGCTGGACGCCGATAAGGTTCGCGGCCTTGAGCACCGCGAAATGGCCAGACAGCGTGGCCTTGGCGAGGTCGAACCGGCCGGAGATCTCTCCGGCCTTGAGCGGCCCTTTGCGCAGCAGCCGCAATATTTTCCGGCGCACTGGATGCGCCAGTGCATCGAACACGTCGAGCATATTTCGGTATTTAGCGAAATACCGTATTTGCGACAAGTGTTATCGGGTATTCATGTTGTGGAAAATCGTTCAGCGAAACAGCGGCAGGTCCGGCAGGCCCGCCTGGCGGCGCACCATCGCGACGTAGCGGATGGTGAACAGCATCGCCGCCGCCATCGCGCCGAGCCCGATGGCGACGCACAACGTCAGCGAGACGCGAGCCGCGGCAAATGTCGCCGCGGTGTCCGCACCGGTGGTGACCGCGAACGCGATGCCCCACACCGCGGTCAGCATGTAGTTGCTGCGGACGAAGATTGGTGTCGCCCAGAAATCGCTCGGCACCTGTTCGCGCGCGTACTGCATCGTGAACGGCGCACGCATCAGCATCGAAGCGAAGATGATGAAGGTCAGCGAGCCGTCGACGGCGAGTCGCACCGCTGGGATGGAGAGCCGCTGGAAGAAGCCGGTGTAGATCGCCAGCACCCCGAAGATCACGATGCTGCCGGTGTCGAGTGCCCGCAGCACACCGGTACGCAGGAAGTCGCGGATGCAGAGCACGAACGCCGCCGCAAACGCGCCCCACAGCGCGAGGCTGATCGAAACGCGCATCAGCACGAAGAAGATAATGAAGGGCGCCAGTCCGAGGAGGAGGCTCATTTATGCCAATCCCGCATCTTGGCGGATACAAAAAGGCCGCCGGCTCCACTTGGAACGCGGCGGCCTTTCCGGATGCTTACTGCGCCGCTGGGGCCGGGGCCATCTTGCTCTGCGCATAGAGGACCCACAGATGCGCGAGGCGCTTCTGCTTCTCGCTGCCACCGACCTGGTTCAGGGCGGTGATGGCGTCGGCGTACTTGCCGCCGGCCGCGAGCGCCATGCCGACGATCATCTTGGGCTCTTCCGGATCCTTCACGCCGCCCTTGGCGATGGCGCGCTTGGCAGCGGTCACCGCTTCATCGTAGCGGCCATAGCCGTAGTACTGCTCGGCCACCAGCACATCCATCACGCCGTTGCCGGCCTTGGCTGCGGCTGCATCGTTCGCTCCGAGCGTCTTCTCGTCGCCCGATGCCTTGGCCTGCGCCGCGGCGAGCTTCGGCCCAACACCCGCAACGCCGCGCGACTGCGCTGCCTGCAGCATGCTGCGGGCATCGCCCGGATAGCCACTCTTCATCGCCTGATCCGAACCGATCGTGTAGTCGGTCAGATCGCCCGTCGCGCCGGACAGCACGCGCAGGCGATAGAGCTGCAGGATCTGCATGTCGCTCAGGCCATGCATGTCGAAGTTGTCGATCAGCTTCGCCCAGGAGTTCGGCTCCGGGTAGTACTGGATCATCATCTCCAGCGCGTCACGAGCGCCGTTCTGATTGTTGTCGTCGGCGTAGGAGTTGAACAGGATCTGCAGCGCAGCCTGCGCCGGCTTGGCGTTGCCCGCTTTCGCCGCGTCGATCGACTTCTGCGCCAGCGCACGCGCCTTCGCGTAGTCCTTCGACATGTAATAGGCCGTCGCGAGCGACGACGCCGTCTTGTCGTCAAGCAAACCGGACGAGGCGATGCGCTCACCGGTCTGCACGGCGCCCGGATAATCCTTCGTCTCCATCTGCAGCAGCATCAGGTTCTTGAGTGTGCCGGCCTGCTCGTCCGGCTTCTGAACCTGCGTGAACAGCGGCGACGCCACGATGCCCTTGTAGAGGGTCAGCAGACGCGGGTGATCGTTCTCACCCATCGCGACATAGGCGTCGACAATGTCGATATCGATCGTGTCGACATCTGTGGGGCTTGGCAGGGCGCGCGCGGCGACGATATGCGTCTTGGCCGTCGCATAGTCTTTCGCCTGCACCGCGGTGATGGCGGCCTGCAGCTCGACACCGACGGCATGGCTGGCCTTCGGACCGGCCGGCGCTTTGTCGGCGGCATAGGCGGGGGCGGCCGTCATGGCCGCGGTCGCAACTCCGCAAAGCAGCATCGTGCTGAACGCGGCGCGAACGAACGTCTTATTCATGGCAGTTGTCTCTCTCCCGGAAAGTGGCGGCAAACCAGATGTTCTAATTGCCCTCTCGCTTGGCGCATCTAGAAAGCATTTGCAACTTTAGTGTGGCAGCCTTCCGATTTCCAACGCTCCCATTTCCGCCATATTGCGGTGCAGCGAGAAACTGCGTATCACGCAAACCCTCATGACAGACGCCGTTACGCAAATCCCGCCAGACGCCGAACCCATCGGCACCGTCGGCTTCAATGTGCACGCCGGTCCCATCTATCGCCTTGCAGACGAAGGCGAATTGCTCCGCTACGCCTTCCTGCCGGAGCAGAAACATATGAACGGCTCGGGCGCGGTTCATGGCGGGATGTTAATGACGTTCGCCGATGTCTCGATGAGCCGCACCGCGCGCCTCGCGTTCGAGGGCAATGGCTGCAACACCGTGGCGCTGTCCTGCGACTTTGTTTCCCCGGGGAAGCTTGGCGAACTGATCGAGTCGCGCGTCCGCATCACGCGCAAGACGCGGACCATGGCCTTCATATCCGCCGAAGTTGTTTCGGGCGGCCGTCCGCTGCTCATCGCAACGGGCCTGTGGAAAGTGGCGGGCAAATAATGAGCGCCGCGCCCGAAGGCTTCAGCGAAACACGCCTCATCGATCCGTTCGAGATTCATGTCGGCCCGGTGTTCGAAGAAGGCGACAAGGGCGCAAAGCGTTACGCCTTCCGCGTCGACGAGCGTCACGTCAACAAGCGCGGCGTCGTGCATGGCGGCATGATGATGACCTTCGCCGATGCCGCCCTCGGTCAGGCGGTGTGGGATTTCACCGACCGCGTCCCTTCCGTCACCATGAACATGCAGGCGCAGTTCATCGACGGCGCCCGCCTCGGCGATCTCGTCGAAGTGCGGCCCGAACTCGTCCGCCGCACCCGCGCGCTCGTCTTTGTGCGCGGTGACTTCATGACCGGCGACCGCACGCTGATGATCATCAACAGTGTGTGGAAGTTGCTGGGCGAAGGTTAGCGCCCGTTAACCGTTACCGCCTATTAACCGTAACCCGATGTTTACCGCGTTGCGCGATGCTCCCTGCAGGGCAGGGAGTGTTTCATGCGCAAAGCGCAACCGGCTGAGCTTGTATTGGGCTCGGTCCAACTCGGTCTTCCGTATGGTGTCGCCAATCGCACCGGCATGCCGTCGCGCGAGAGTGCGCTCTCTCTTGTGCGCCGTGCCGCAAGCGCCGGTGTCACTGTCGATACGGCGCGTGCTTACGGCGAAAGCGAAGATCGCATCGGTGAGGCGCTGACGTCACGCAAGAGCACGCGCACGATTACCAAGCTCAGCCCGCTAACCGAACTCGCCCCCGACGCCTCATCGGCCGAAGTCTGTGTCGCTGTAGACGCCAGCATCAACCAGTCGCTCGACGCGCTCCGCCGCAACCAGCTCGATTGCCTGCTTCTGCATCGCGCCGCACACATGACGGCGTTCGATGGTGTCGTGTGGAACCGCCTGATCGAACGTCTCGAAGACGGCACCATCCTGTCGCTCGGTGTTTCGGTGCAGTCGCCGCAGGAAGCGCTCACCGCGCTGGCCTGTCCCGATGTCCAGCACATCCAGCTGCCGTTCAACATTCTCGACTGGCGTTGGCGCGCGCATGGCGTGATCGATCGCATCGCCGAGCGTCCGCACGTCACCGTCCACGCCCGCAGCGTTTTCTTGCAGGGCCTGCTTGCCTCCGAAGATCCGGCCATCTGGCCGAAGATTCCCGGCGTCGATGCCGCCTACGTGCTCGAACTGCTCGAAGGCGATGCCATCCACTACGACCGCGCCAGCATCGCCGATCTCTGCGTTGCTTACGTCCGCGGCCAGAGCTGGATCGACGGTCTCGTCATCGGCATGGAAACCGAGGATCAGTTCGACACCAACATGCGTCTCTTCCTGAAGCCGCCGCTGGCCGCGCACGATTGCGCCACCATCGAGCAGCATCTGCCGCGCCTGCCCGAGCGCCTCCTCGATCCAGCCCAGTGGCCCAGACAATGACCGTCCAGCCGATCTCACCGCCCGTCTTCGACAGCTTCCGGCTCACCGGCCGTGTCGCGTTCGTGTCCGGCGCTGCCGGCCATCTGGGCCGTGCGATGGCCCGCGCTCTCGCTGAAGCCGGCGCACACGTCATCCTCAACGGCCGCGATGAAGCCCGACTGAAAGATTTTCAGGGCGATCTCGCCCGCAGCGGTTACGCCTGCGAACGCGCCGCGTTCGACATGGCCGACTTCGACCGCGTCCGCCGCTTCTTCGCCACGCGTGGCCGTCTCGACATCCTTGTCAACAACGCGATCTCGATGACCGTGAAGCCGCTCGATCAGCTCGCGCCGTCCGATTTCGACGTGACCTACCGCTCCAGCGTCACCGCCGCCTTCGAAGCGGTGCGTGCTGCCAAGCCGGCGCTGGCCGCCGCCGCGCGCGATAGCGGCGAGGCGAGCGTCATCAACATTGCGTCGATGTATGGCTCGGTCGCGCCGGATGCCCGCATCTATGCCGAGCGCGGCAATCAGAGCCCGTTCCACTACGGACCGGCCAAGGCCGCCCTGATCCAGCTGACCCGCCATCTCGCCGCCGAGTTCGGGCCGGAACGCATCCGCGTGAATGCGCTGGTGCCCGGACCTTTCCCGCGCGCCGAGGTCCAGACCCGCGATCCGGCGTTCGCCGACCGCCTCGCCGGCAAGACCATGCTCGGCCGCCTGGGTGAGGCTT
>DATAHD010000204.1:0-3101 GCA_036263395.1 Rhizomicrobium sp.
GGCGGCCTCTGGTTTGTCGACACGCGGCCCGATCCGAACGATTTCATCGAGCTGACGGAATCGGCATTGGCGCAATTCGTCTGCGGCCCGCGCAAGCTGATGGGCGGCGCGCAATGGACGACGGAGGTGAATGTCACGCACCCGGCGCCATCCTATCGCGCCGAATACGACCGCGTGTTCCAGGTGCCGGTGGTGTTCGAGTCCGGTTGGAACGCGCTGCGCATCGACGAGCGCTTCATGCAGCCGCATGCGCCAATCCTGCCGCGCTATGCCTTCAGCGTGTTCACCCAGCATGCCGAAGCGATGCTGCGCGATCTGGAGAACTCCAAATCGATCCGCGGCCGGGTGGAGAACCTGCTGATGCCGGTGCTGCACAAGGGCGACACGAGCATGGACGCGATCGCCGAAAAACTCGCACTCAGCCGCCAGACCCTGTTCCGCAAACTGAAAGCGGAGGGCACAAGCTTCGAAAAGGTGCTGGACGACCTCCGTCACAAGATGGCGCTCGATTATCTCGGCGCAAAAAAGGTGTCGGTGAACGAGACCGCATATCTGGTCGGCTTCTCCGACCCCGCCGCCTTCAGCCGCGCCTTCAAACGCTGGACGGGAAAAACGCCGAGCGAGATGCGGGGCGAGAAGGCCGTCTAACGCTGCAACGCATCCGGATTGACGACGTTGATCGGCGCGCCGGCAGCATAGGCGACGATCTGGTCGAAGATGTCACTGAACTGCAGCTCGTATTCGTCGCGGGTGACGTAGCCGATGTGCGGCGTCGCGATCACATTCGGCAAGGTCAGCAGCGGATCGTGCGGATCGGTCAGCGGTTCGGTCTCGAACACATCGACCGCCGCCATGCCGGGGCGTCCCGCTTTAAGCGCCGCGACCAGCGCACCGGGCACAATCAATCCGGCGCGGCTTGTGTTGACCAGCACCGCGCCGGGTTTCATCCGTGCGAGATCGTCCGCCGTCACGATGCCGCGTGTTGCGGGCACCAGCCGCATGTGCAGCGAGATCGCATCGCACTCGGCGAAGAACGCTTCTTTGCTCGGCGCCACGTCCCAGCCATCGGCGGCTGCGCGTGCCCGTGAGTCTTCGCGTGCCCAGACGACGACGTGCATCCCGAACGCCTTCGCATAGCCCGCCACCGCCTGACCGATGCGGCCATAGCCATAGATGCCGAGCATGCGGCCGCGCAGCGTCTGGCCGACACCGATCTGCCACGTGCCGCGCTGCAGCGAGGCCATCTGCTGCGGGATCTGGCGCACCGCCGCCAGCAGCAGCGCAAACGACAGCTCCGCCGCCGCATAAGACGGCGTGTCGGAATGCATGTTGGAGCAAACGAGAATGCCGCGCGCGCTGCACGCCGGCACATCGATATGCGGATAAACGCTGCGCTGGCTGATCAGCTTCAGCTTGTCGAGCTTGGCGATCAGCGGCGTGCGAACCTGCGTCCGCTCGCGGATCAGCACCAGCGCTTCGGTCTCGGCCAGCCGTGCCGCGAGCGCATCGGTGTCCTGCAGATGGTCGGTCCAGATCGTGACGTCATGGCCGTCCAGCTTGCGAAAGCAATCGAGCGTCCGCAGCGTATCGAAATAATCGTCGAGGATCGTGACCTTCATGCGCGCTGCTGCAACGCCTCGCGCCCCGCTTCGGTCAACCGCACGACAGCGCGGCCGTTCTCGACCTTGCGCGTCACCAACCCGCGATCGTTCGCGCTCTCCCACACCGGCAGTCGCGGGCAGGAGGTGCGCCAGGCATCCATCGTTTCGAGATAATCGCGATCGCCATGCGCCAGCCAGGTGAGAAGATCGAGGATCAGCGGCTCAACGGCATCGCTCATGGCGGGCGTCATCGCGCCATCACGCGTGCCTGTCAATACGGCAACTATGGCGAGTTACGTATTTGCCCTGATTTCGCATTAACGCGAAAAACGCGATTTGGACATCACGGAAGAGCGAGCGATTCGCCAAGGTCCGGCCGCGAAGAACCGAAGAAGACCCCTCCTCTTCCTCCGGTTCTCCGCCGCGCCTTTCCTTACGTGTTCGTATAAACCGGCTTGCGCTTCTCCAGGAACGCGCGCATGCCTTCGCGCACGTCGTTGGTCTGGCTGCACAGGATCTGGTTGCGGTCTTCCATCGCGACCGCCGCTTCCAGGCTGCCCGCATCGACGCTCATGTTCAGGCACTCTTTCGTCAGCTTGAGGCCGAGCGGCGAGGTGGTCAGCATCTCTTCCAGATAGACCTTCGCGGCATCGGTCAGCTTGTCGTCCGGCACGACTTCCGACACCAACCCGACGCGCAGCGCACGCTCCGCATTGATGAAGCGGCCCGTCAGCATCAGCTCGCTCGCCACCGACACGCCAACGAGGCGCGGCAGGAAATACGACACACCGATATCGCAGGCCGACAGGCCGATGCGGATGAAGGCGGCATTCATGCGCGCGCTCTCGCCGGCGACGCGGATGTCCGACGCAAGCGCGAACGCGAAGCCGCCGCCGCAGGCCGGGCCATGAATGAGCGAAATGATCGGCTGCGGGCAACGGCGCATGCGCATCACGATCTCACTGATGCGGCGCTGGGCGCGCAGGCCCGAGGCCGAGCCACTCATCGCCGTCTCCGCCGTGTTGCGGCGCTGACCGGATTCCTTCAGGTCGAGACCCGCGCTGTAGCAGCGGCCGGCGCCGCGCATCACCACGACGCGCACGTCGCTGTTCATGTAGAGGGTCTGATAGTAGTCGAGCAGTTCATCCACCAGTTGCGTGTTGAGCGAGTTCATCGCATCGGGGCGGTTCAGCGTCACCCAATCGACGGCACCGTCTTTCTCGATCTTCAGCGTTTCGTAGTTCGCCATCTCGGCCTCCCATGATTATCGCCGCAGACTTTCCCGCAATCGCGCGGACGTGCAAAGCGTGACGCGAGGGAAGAAAGAAGCGATTGTCGGCGTATGCCTACGCTTCACATCATCTGCGGCATGCCCGGCACCGGAAAATCGACGCTCGCCGCCAAACTTGAGCGCGAATGCGACGCCCTCCGTCTGACACCCGACGACTGGATCATGGCGCTCGCCGGTGGCGATGGCCGCGACGAGACGTTCCGCGCCAA
>DATAHD010000205.1:0-13406 GCA_036263395.1 Rhizomicrobium sp.
GGTGTTGTGCAGGCGCGGCGCAACGGTGCGGCCCAGGATCAGCAGCGCCAGCCGCCCGATGAACACGACAATCGCGGCGATAGCGACCCAGGCGAAGCGTGTGTCGAGGCTCAGCCCCTGCGCGGAGTCGACCAAGCGAAAACCAAGCATTGGGAAGGCGAGAACGGCGGCGACAATGCCGGCGAACAGCGCATCACGCAGCATGCGGGGAAACGACATGCCGACGGTCATACTTTTTCGATCTCCGGCCGGCCGAGCAGTCCGCTCGGACGGAAGATCAGCAGCAGCACCAGCACGCCAAATACGGCGACATCTTTATAGGCAATGCTGCCATAGCCGGACCAGAATGCCTCGATCAGGCCGATCATGAGGCCGCCGAGCATCGCGCCGGGGAGCGAACCGATGCCGCCGAGCACTGCGGCGGTGAACGCCTTAATGCCCGCAACGAAGCCGATGTAGAAGTCGATGACGCCGTAATAGAGCATCACCATCATGCCCGCGACGGCGGCCAGTGCGGCGCCGATCACGAAGGTGATGGAGATCGTGCGATCGACATCGACGCCGAGCAGCGCGGCCATCGTCATGTCCTGCTCCGTGGCGCGCTGAGCACGGCCGAGCGGCGTGCTCTGGATGATGTAGGTGAAGCCGGCGATCAGTACGGCGGTGAGCACGATGATGGCGATCTGCAGGACGCTGATGGTCGCCTGGAAATGCTCGCCTTTGGCGATGACGAAGGAACCCTCGATCACCGGCGGCAAAGGCTTGACGCGCGCGCCTTGCACCAGCTGGACGAAATTCTCCAGCACAATCGACATGCCGATGGCGGAGATCAACGGCGCGAGGCGCGGTGCGCCGCGCAGGGGCCGGTACGCGATCCGCTCCACCGCCCAGCCATAGACCCCGGTGAAAACCATCGCGACCACGAGGACGAGAACCAGCGCCAGCGGGATGAAGGTGATGCCGAGCGCGGCGATGGCGAAGAAGGCGATCAGCGAGATGAAGGCGCCGATCATATAGATGTCGCCGTGGGCGAAATTGATCATCCCGACGATGCCGTAAACCATCGTGTAGCCTAGCGCGATCAGGCCATAGATCGCGCCAAGCGTGATGCCATTCACCAGCTGCTGCAGGAAGTATTCCATAACCCCTCGACGGGACCACGCCCACCCCGACGCGCCCTCTCATGGGCAGACTAGAAAGCAACACCCCGCCGGGCGCAATGGACGGATCGCCGCCGCATGGCCACTGCGGCCGTTGTTGCCGCCTGTCAGTTCACCGTGCTGCCTGCGTCCTGGCCGTAAGGTGCCGCGCGCCATTCGCCGAAGCTCAGCTTGCGGCTCGCGTCGTAGGCAGTGAAACCCCATGGTCCGAAATAGGCGTTGTTCATGAACACATTGTTCTGATGGAAGGTGATCGCCTGCGAGATCGCCTCGCCCTTGTACGGCGACCAGCTTGGATAGGTACCGTAGTTCGAGAACACACCCTGCTGGCCGCAGGATAGCGAGCCCGCGCAATCAGCGATCTTCGCCGGATCGAAGTGGAATTCGTTGTCGTGGACCGAGACGTTCTGCGTCTTCCAGCGGCAATCGGCATAATAGGGCTCGGCCTCGATCTTCCCCTGCACGCAGGCCCTGAGCGTTGCCGCACCGCCTTTGGTGCAGTAGCCGCCGCTGGTGTTGGACGGCGAATTACAGAAGCGGTCGGCGTTCTCCCACAGGATCACACCGCTCCAGTTGTCCTCGAAGTGGTTACCGGAGATGTCGAGCGTTGCGTACTTGTCATAGACGCGTGCGTCGCCGCCGGACTCCGACAGATAGATCGCGCCCACCGGAAAATTGCCCGCGCGCATCTTGCGCCCTTTGACCTGCGCGTTGCGCAGGAAGGTGTTGTTCCGGATCACGGCGTTGTAGCTGATCTCGTAGAAGATGCCCTCGGCATCGTTGTCGGCAATGTAATTGCCTTCGAAGCGGAAGCCGATGTCGTCGGTGTCGGCCCACAGTCCGACGCTTTTGTTGTCGTGCACCCAGTTATTCAGGACCTTAGCGCCCTTCACGTCCCAGAACTTGCCGCCGCCGGTGCAGCCGCAGCCGCCGGTGACACGCTCGATATTGTCGGCGTTGTTGAAGCTGATCTCGTTGTGGGTCAGCGCGATGTCGACAATCGCCGAATGGTTCTTCTTCGGCGGCTTGTACATGCTGAAGCCATACTGCCCGTTCTTCGTGATGCAGTTGGAGTCGACGACGTTGTGGCTGCCGACGAACACACCGGCGCCGGCGTTCTCGCGGATCGTGTTGTTGCGGATTGTCCAGCTGTCGCCGGCATCGTGATTGACCACACCCTCGTCGATGTTCGTGGCCTTCGCACCGAAATGCTGGATGGTCAGATATGCGATGGTGACGCCGACGGCGTGTTGCGTGAACGCGTAGCGATTGATGCGCTGGCCATCGAGAACCGCTTTCGGTCCACCGATGAACGTCGCGCCGTCGCCCGGCATGATCTGCGAGAACTGATCGTTGCCGAGCGTGTGAACGCCAGGGGCGAACCAGTAGGTGGCATTCGCCACGCCGAAATCGACCGTGGAATTGTCACCGGCCGGCACGGTGATCGCGCCTGCGGGCGCCTTTGCCGGTCCGCGCAGGATGCTCTTGTTGCCGCAAATGGGGGCCGGTGGCTGTGCCGGCCAGGCCGCAGCCATCGCGGCGGGCGAAATCAGGAGACTGGGGATCAGAACGGCGAGAGCAAATACACTGATTTTGAAGGACATCGGCACCTCTACGCAGCACCCACAGAGCGGACGAGCCTGCGACGCCAAGATGTCCGCTTAACCACGGGTGGAAAAGCGATAAGGCGTGGAACTTTGGCCTAAATATATTGTGGCTATTTCAATGTCTTGGGTGCACACTTTTGCATAGCGGGCCGTCAGAGTCCGACGGGAGGAATGCCAATGTCACTGGTTCATCACCATGAGCCTGAGCGGTCGCGGGATCTGGCGCTGGTTGGTCTGGGTTTTGTGATTGTCGCCATCATTGCGGCGGCCATACCGGTTCTTAAACTGTGTGTGGACGTTTGCTTTACACTGTTCCAGTAACTGCTGACTGGAACCTGCATTTGAGAATCCGCCGCCAGGGCCGGGTGTAAACACGCATTCTGCGCCGATATTGCAGTTGCGAAGTGCGCGATGGCTGTATTGGATGCCCCCATGTTTTTCGTATTCCGGCCGGACGGCGCACTGGCGCGTCGGCGCACCTATTCGATCCTCGCCCTTTGCCTCATCGCCCTGCCCCTGAGCAGTTGTGGCAAGACCGAACAACCCAAGCGCCCGCCGCCCACCGTTGGTGTGGTGACGATCAAGACCGAACCGGTCCAGCTCACCGCCGTCTTACCCGGCCGCACGACGCCGTATGCCGTGTCCGATGTGCGGCCGCAGGTGGGTGGTCTGCTGAAGGCGCGCCTGTTCACCGAAGGCGCGCTCGTCAAACAGGGACAGCCGCTCTATCAGATCGACCCGGCGCCCTATCAGGCCGCGTATAATAATGCGGCCGCAGTGCTGACAGCCGCGAAGGCAAAGGCCGCCCGCTACGCCGCGTTGCTGAAACAGAGTGCGATCGCGCCGCAGGACTATGACGACGCTGTCGCCGCCTACAAACAGGCACAGGCCAACGCGCAGACGGCGCGTATCAATCTCGGCTACACACGGATCACCGCGCCGATCAGCGGTCGTATCGGCCGTTCGTCGGTTACGCCGGGCGCACTTCTGACCGCCGATCAGACGACGGCGCTGGCGACGATCCAGACGCTCGATCCGATCTATGTCGACATCACCCAGTCGGCGAGCGAAGTGCTGGCCCTCAAACTTGCGATGCAGCACGGCAGCGTGAACCGCGAACCGGCCGATGCGCCGGCCACGCTGACGCTCGACAACGGCACGCAGTATTCCGAGCAGGGCAAACTGCAGTTCGCGGAAGTCAGCGTCGATCAGACGACGGGCTCCGTCAGCCTGCGCGCGATCTTCCCCAACCCGCATGGCCTCTTGCTGCCCGGCATGTTCGTCCGCGCCACGATCAACGAAGGCGTGGACAACAAGGCAATCCTCGCGCCGCAACAAGGCATCGGTCATAACGAGAAGGGCAATCCCACCGCGCTGGTGGTCGATGCGCACAACATGGCGCGCCTGCGTGTCCTCAAGACATCGCGTGCCATCGGCGACAAGTGGCTCGTCACCGAAGGCCTGAAGCCCGGCGATCGCCTGATCGTCGAAGGCACGCAGAACGCACAGCCCGATACACCCGTAACCCCCGCGCCCGCGTCATTCCTCAACTCCGCGAAGGGTGGTTGATGGGCCTTTCGCAGTTCTTCATCGAACGGCCGGTTTTTGCCTGGGTTGTGGCGATCGTGATTGCGCTGGGCGGATTGCTGGCGATCCGCACCCTGCCCGTCACGCAATACCCAACCATCGCGCCGCCGGCCGTCACCATCGTCGCCAACTATCCCGGCGCCGCGGCCGAAACCGTGCAGAACTCCGTCACACAGGTGATCGAGCAGCAGATCACCGGCGTCGACAATCTTCTCTATTTCTCCTCGTCCAGCAGCTCCAACGGACAGGTCTCGATCACCGCCACCTTTGCGCCGGGTACCAATCCTGACACGGCGCAGGTGCAAGTGCAGAACAAGGTGCAGCAGGCGCTGCCTACCCTGCCGCAGGAGGTGCAGCAGCAGGGTGTTGTCGTTTCGAAATCGCAGAGCAGCTTCCTGCTCATCGTCGCGCTGTATGACGATACCGGCCGCTATACCAACATCGATATCTCCGACTTTCTGGCGAGCAAGATGCAGGATCCGCTGAGCCGCATCTCCGGCGTCGGTCAGGCACAGGTGTTCGGATCGCCGTACGCGATGCGCATCTGGCTCGATCCCTACAAGCTCAACAGCTTCAGCCTGACACCGACGGATGTCATCACCGCCATTCAGGCGCAGAACGTTCAGGTGTCGGCCGGCGAGCTCGGCGCGCAGCCTGCCGTGCCGGGACAACAGCTGAGCGCCACCGTCACAGCGCAATCGCGGCTGGAAACGCCAGAGCAGTTTGCCAACATCGTACTCAAAACCAACACAGACGGTGCTGCCGTCAGGGTTAAAGACGTAGCCCGGGTCGAACTCGGCGCTCGCAGCTATGCCGTGGTCAGCCGCATGAATGGCAAGCCGGCTGCGGGTATCGCGATCCAGCTCGCGCCCGGCGCCAATGCGCTGCAGACAGCCGATGCGGTGAAGGCCAAGGCACAGGAGCTTTCATCGACCTTCCCGCCCGGTGTGAAGCTGGCGTTCCCCATCGACAACACGACATTCATCCGCCTGTCGATCAACGACGTGATCAAGACGCTGGTCGAAGCGACCATTCTCGTCATCGTCGTGATGTTCGTGTTCCTGCAGGACTGGCGCACGACGCTGATCCCGGCGATTGCGGTGCCGGTCGTGCTGCTCGGCACGTTCGCGGTGCTGTCGGCGTTCGGCTACTCGATCAACACGCTGACCATGTTCGCGCTGGTGCTCGCCATTGGTCTGTTGGTCGACGACGCCATCGTGGTGGTGGAGAACGTCGAACGCCTGATGCGCGAGGAAGGTCTCTCGCCCAAGGAAGCGACGAAGAAATCGATGCAGGAGATCACCAGCGCGCTGATCGGCATTGCACTTGTCCTCTCCGCAGTGTTCCTGCCGATGTCGTTTTTCGGCGGTTCGACCGGCGTGATCTATCGCCAGTTCTCCGTGACGATCGTGGCTGCGATGGCGTTGTCGGTGATGGTGGCGCTGATCCTCACGCCGGCCCTGTGCGCGACGTTGCTGAAGCCGATCCCCAAGGGCGGCGCGGAGCTACACGGTCGCTTCTTCACCTGGTTTAACGACACATTCGAATACGGTCGCGAGCGCTATCGCGGTGCGCTGGAGCGTTTCCTGCGCTGGGTGCGCCCGGCGCTCATCATTTACGCGGCGATCATCGTCGTGCTTGCGCTGCTGTTCATCCGCTTGCCCACCGCGTTCCTGCCCGAGGAAGACCAGGGCACGATCATGACTTTGATTTCTCTGCCCGTCGGCGCAACGCAGTCGCGCACGCTCGCCGTCGCCAAGCAGGTCGAACATCACTACATGGTCGATGAGGCGAAGAATACCGACACAGTGTTCGTCGTCGCCGGCTTCAGCTTCGCCGGCGCCGGCCAGAACGCCGCGATGTCCTTCGTGCACCTGAAGCCGTGGAGCGAGCGCTCCGGCAGCGCCAACCACGCACCGGCGATTGCACAGCGCGCAATGGGCGCGTTCATGAAGTATCGCGATGCACAGGTGTTTGCGATTGTGCCACCGGCGGTGCAGGAGCTTGGCCAATCCTCCGGCTTCGATCTGGAGATGGAAGATCGCGGCGGCCTTGGCCACGACGGGCTGATGAAGGCGCGCAACCAGTTCCTGCAACTGGCGGCGAAGAATCCGCACCTGCAGGGCGTGCGTCCCAACGGTCTGGACGACAGCCCGCAGCTGCACATCGACATCGACAGGGACAAGGCGACCGCGCTTGGCCTGTCGCTTGCCGACATCAACGCGACCCTGAGCGCAGCGTGGGGCGGACAGTTCGTCAACGACTTCGTCGATCGCGGCCGCGTGAAACAGGTCTACGTCCAGGCCGACGCGCCCTACCGCATGGTGCCGGAAGACCTCAATCGCTGGTACGTGCGCAGCGCCACCGGCGCGATGGCGCCGTTCTCCTCCTTCGCCAGCTTCAACTGGACGCTCGGCCCCCAGAAGCTGGAGCGCTTCAACGGCGTCGGCTCGCTCGAACTGCAAGGCTCGCCCGCGCCGGGCGAAAGCTCGGGCACCGCGATGGCGGAAGTGGAAAAGCTGTTCCAGCAATTGCCGAAAGGCATCGGTCTGGAATGGACCGGCCTCTCCTATCAGGAGCGTCAGGCCGGATCGCAGACCGCCGCGCTGTACGGCATTTCGGCGCTCGTCGTGTTCCTGCTGCTGGCGGCGCTGTATGAGAGCTGGTCGATCCCGCTGTCGGTGATGCTGGTCATCCCGCTGGGCGTGGTCGGCGCGATCCTCGCCGCGACCCTGCGCGGCCTCTACAACGACATCTACTTCCAGGTCGGCCTTCTCACCACCATGGGCCTGTCGGCGAAGAACGCGATCCTGATCGTGGAGTTCGCGGTCGATGCGCAGAAGCGCGGCGAATCCATCCGCGATGCTGCCGTCGAGGGCGCCCGCCTCCGCCTCCGCCCGATCCTGATGACTTCCCTCGCGTTCATTGCCGGCGTCATTCCGCTCGCGATCTCCAGCGGCGCAGGCGCGGCAAGCCAGAACGACATCGGCACCGGCGTCATCGGCGGCATGCTCACCGGCACGGCGCTGGCGATTTTCTTCGTGCCGCTGTTCTACGAAATCGTGCGCGAGCGGCTGAGCGGCGGCGGCAAGAGCACTCCGGCCTCATCCGAAACTTAGCAGCCGTCATCGCCGCTTCGGCCGCATGCTTAAGGGACGCACCTGCCGTGGCGATGCAGCCTATAGTCGGCATCCGCGCCGAATCTGGATACCTGCATGCTTGAACTGAACCGCCGATCACCGCTGACGCTTCCCGACGGCGCGACCGCGCCGCGCTATGACGTGCGCGCTGCCAAACCCGGCATCGTGCATATCGGCCTCGGCGGCTTTCACCGCGCGCACCTCGCCCGCTATATGCACGATCTGATGGACGTTGATGCGAGTGCGCTCAACTGGGGCATTATCGGCAGCGGTCTGCGCGCGAACGACGTCCCACTGTTGCGTGCGCTGGAGAAGCAAGACGGCCTCTACACGCTGGTCGAGCGGGACACGAACGGTGAAAGCAAAACCGTCATCGGGTCCATCGTCGGCGTGATCAACGCCTCGGAAACGACGGCGCTGTTACTATCCGCCATTGCTCAGCCCAACATCCGGATCGTCAGCTGCACCGTGACGGAGGCGGGCTATCACCTCGACCCCGCCACCAAAACGCTGGCCCTCAAGAGCCCCGCGATTGCACACGACATCGCGCACCCGCGTATGCCGCAGACGCTGCCCGGGATTCTGGTCGAAGCGTACCGGCAACGCCGCGCTGCCGGGATGAAGGCGTTCACCGCCCTCACCTGCGACAACATCCAGCACAACGGCCACGTGCTGCGCACAGCGGTGCTCACACTCGCGGAGCAGACCGATGCCGATCTTGCGGCATGGATCGCGGCGAACGCACGCTTCCCCAGTTCGATGGTTGACCGCATCACGCCCGTGCCGACGCAGGCGGAGATCGAAGCCCTAACCACCAAAACCGGCGTCGTCGACGCCGCGTCGCTGTCGGCCGAAGCGTTTCGCCAATGGGTGATTGAGGACGACTTCGCGGATGGGCGACCGGACTGGTCGCGCGTCGGCGCGCAATTCGTGCCCGATGTTGCGCCGTATGAAGCGATGAAGCTGCGTCTGCTCAACGGCAGCCATCTTGCCATCGCAGGCGCCGGTGCTCTCGCTGGTTACGAGACCGTCGAGCAGACGATGAACGATCCCGCCATCCGCCGCTTCATGCAGCGGTTGATGGACGAAGAGACCGGCCCGCTCCTCGCGCCGGTGCCGGGTATCGATCTCGCGCAGTACAAAGCGACCCTGATCGCCCGCTTCGCAAACCCCGCCATCCGCGACACGGTGCGTCGCATCAACACCGACGCGCCGATCAATCTGCTCCTCGACCCGCTGCGTGACGCACTAGCCGCCGGCGCACCGATCGACCTGCTCGCACTTGCTCTGGCAGCATGGTGCAAGCGCGTTTGCGACTCCGTGGCCAATGGCGAGCCCATCACCGGCGCCAACGCAAACGCCGGCCTGCAAAGCCACGCCGCCACCTGCGCCGAAGATCCCGCCCGCCTCCTGTCCTACGAACCCACATTCGGCGATCTCGGCAGCAACCCCCGCCTAATGGCGGCGTTACGCGAGTGGCTCGCGACTATCACCAGCGACGGCATCGCCGCCGCGTTGCAGCGGATTTGAGATGAGCTGCCGCGCTTCGCCTGCGGTACGCGCGGATCGCAACGGCTCTACGAACGTGTCGTGAAAACCCGACAGGACCACCTCTGCACTGTGACCGCCTAGCCTTCACATCTTCACACATTTGAGCGACTCTGACGCGCCGGCCGATAGACTCGAATTGTAAGCATTTGCTGGAGAATTGATCCGCCATTCCCGGATGGTTGGCTTGTTCCCGAGTCGTGTTCCGGTGAGAAATGCTGGGTTCTTCGCGGAAAATGGGGCGGGGTTCGGCTTGTTGCGAATGATACGCGAGAGGGGTGTCCAATGGACATCAATGTGAACGGCAAGAATTACACCGTGAATGTGCCCAGCAATACGCCATTGCTCTGGGTGCTGCGCGACGTGATCGGCCTCACGGGAACAAAGTACGGTTGCGGCGTCGAAATGTGCGGTGCCTGCACCGTGCTTCTGGACGGGCAGCGGCACCATGCCTGCGCCGTCGACATGGTCGCGCTCGAGGGCCGCAATGTTGTGACGATCGAGGGGCTGGCGGCCGACAAAAGCTATCCCATCCAGAAGGCGTGGCAGGAGATGCAAGTTCCCCAATGCGGCTACTGCCAGCCGGGCATGATGATGCGGGTTGCAGCGCTCCTCAAACAGACACCCAATCCGACTGACGCGCAGATCGACCAGATCTGCAACATCTGCGCCTGTGGTACCTATCAGCGCGTGCGCGCGGCGATCCACAAAGCAGCGAAGGGCTGAGGCGAGGAGCGACCATGGCAGGGGCAGCGGCTGTTCGTCCGAAGAGTGGTGTCGATCGGCGTCAGGCCATGCTCGGCGTTTCGGCGTCGGCGCTCACGCTCAGCTTTGCTCTGCCTCTTACGCCCTCCCCCGCAACCGCGGGCGGTACGCTGCAACCGATTACCGCGTGGATTGCGATCGACGCCAACGGCGTTGCGGTTATCCAGGTAGGCTCCCAGGACATGGGCCAGGGCATTCTTTCGGGACTGGCGCAAGTCGCGGCATCCGAACTGATGATCGACTGGAGCAAGGTTCGCGCCCAGCACGCCCCAGCAAGCCAGACATACGTCAACCCGCTCACCCACGCGCAGTTCACGGTCGGCAGCACCAGCATGCGCGGCTTCTACAAGGCGATGCGCACTGTCGGCGCACAGGTGCGCGAGATGCTCCAACAGGCGGCCGCGAATGCCTGGGGTACTTCGTTCGATGCGGTCGCTCCTGCCGGCAACGGCGTCATGACCGATGGCTCCCGAAGCCTGACTTACGGACAGCTGTCGGCATCTGCCGCCATGCTCACCCCGCCGAAATCGCCGCGGCTGCTCAAAGGATCACTGATCGGCAAATCGGTTCCGCGGCTCGATATACCAGCCAAGCTCAACGGCAGTGCTGTGTTTGGCATCGACGTCCGTGTGCCCGGCATGCTGTACGCGTCGATCGTCCAATGCCCCGTGCTGGGCGGCAAACTGCCGGACGGCTATGTCGCGCCGAATGTTTCGGGATGCGTCGCAAGCGTTGCGCTCGACAACGCCGTCGCGGTGGTGGCAACCAACACCTGGGCGGCGATGCAGGGTGCACGTAGCCTGAACATCGCATGGTCGCTCCCGTCCGATACATCCCAGAAGGATAGTGCCGACATCTATGAGCGCGCACAGATTCTCATGGGGTCCAAGGCACCGCCGGTCGCAGAGCAGGTGGGATCGTTTGCAGACGCAATGTCGACCGCAAAAGGAAAGATCGACGCCACTTACTCGCTGCCCTATCTCGCGCATGCTTACATGGAGCCGCTTGCCTGCACCGTGAGCGTCACCAGCAAGCGCTGCGATATCTGGGCACCGACACAAGCGCCGGGCAGCATCGTCGCCGTTGCCGCGCAACTCACCGGGCTGGACCCCAGCAAAATCAGCGTCAACACGGCGTTCATGGGCGGCGGCCTGGGACGCAAGTTCGAACTCGACTACGTCATCCAGGCGATCCGAACGTCGATGGCGATCAAGAAACCGGTCAAGTTGACGTGGTCGCGCGAAGAGGATTTCGGTCACGACCAGTACCGCCCGATGTCACTCTCTCGCATCCGGGCCGGAATGGATGCCGACGGCAATATCGTTGCCTGGTCGAACCGCATCGTTTCGCCGTCGATCCTCTACCAGCGTGCTCCCAGCGCTCTTGTGAACGGTATCGACAATCAGGCCGTGGACGGTGCGATCGGGCTCGACTACGCCCTCGGGGCGCGGCTCGTCGAATATGTCCGGCATCCCGCGGGCATTCCCGTCGGCTTCTGGCGTTCGGTTGGCCATTCGCTGAACTGCTTCGCCGTTGAAAGCGCGATCGACGAGCTTGCCAAGCGCGTGCACGCCGATCCGGTTGCCTTCCGCCGCCGCCTTCTGTCGAAATCGCCGCGAGGGCTGGCGGTGCTGAATGCGGCCGCCGCGCTTGCCAATTGGGGATCGGCCCTGCCGAAGGGCCACGCGCGTGGCATCGCTTATTCCGTCGGCTTCGGCAGCTACACCGCGCAGGTCGCGGAAATCTCGGAGCCTGATGCGAAGACGATCCGCGTGCACAAGGTGGCGTGCGCTATCGATTGCGGAACGGCGATCAACCCGGATTCGGTGCGGGCCCAGATCGAGGGCGGCATCGTGCAAGGCCTGTCGGCCGCGCTGTGGGGCGAGGTGAACTTCGCGGGCGGCGTGGCTCAGCTCAACAATTTCCACAACTACCGCCTGCTGCGCATCAACGAGATGCCGGTTGTCAGCGTGTCGATCGTCAACTCTGGCGCTGCGCTAGGCGGCGTGGGCGAACCCGGTGTACCCCCCATCGCGCCGGCCGTTGCCAACGCGTACGCGGCACTCACCGGCAAGCGGGTGCGCAGATTGCCGTTCTTCCCCGGTACGACAATGGATCCGGACGACTAAGATCGAAAGGGGCTGGGGCCTGTCGACGTCAGCAGCCCTGCGCCCGAGTGCCAAGGGCGCGCTCGCTCGCCGCAACTGCTCAAACAAGCAAAGCCGTCCATCGATGCGCTTGCAAAGCACATCGATGGCTAGCCGTGTTTTAGAACACTAAGTGATTGCACGCCTACAGAAGGAAGTCCTGCTGTACCAGCGCTGTTGCGCTCTTGACCAGCAGAAGGAAGTCCGCGTTGCCGTCGCCATCGGTATCGCCGGACACCAGCCAGTTCGCACCTTGCGCCGTTACCGCGAGCTGACCGGCATGCCCGTCGAGCGCGGCGACCAGATGGAAAGCGTTGTCGCTCCCACCCGCAATCGCATCGATCTGCCGCAGATCGATCCGGTCGCCATCGGCATGGGAGAAATCCATGATCGTGTCGCGTGCGCCGGCCTGACTATCGCTTGTATTGGTGAAGACAAAGCGATCGGCGCCAAGCCCGCCGCGCAGTGTGTCGCCTTCAGCTCCACCCACCAGAGTATCGTCGCCGTTACCACCCAGAAGCTGATCGATACCCCTTCCACCAGACAGCGTATTGTTGCCGTCGTTGCCGATAAGCTTGTTATCGGCCGCATTGCCCGTCATCGAAATGTTGGCGGTCCCGAGGAGCACACCGTCCTCCACGTTGGAGGAGAGCGTAAAGCTGACTTTCGCGCGGATTGTATCGTGACCGTTGTTCGCGGACTCGATCACCTTGTCGCGAATATCGTCGACAATATACGTGTCGTTACCGCCCAGCCCTTCCATGCGGTCCTGACCGCCTTTGCCATCAAGCACATTGTCCGACCAGTTTCCGGTCAAGGCGTTGTCCAACCCGTTACCGGTGCCGTCGATCGACTTGCCGCCCATCAGCACGAGTTTTTCGAGCGTAGAGCCCAGAACGTAGCTGATCTCGGAATACACAGTGTCGGTGCCCTCACCAGCCTTCTCGATGACGACATCGCCTTTGTTGTCGACGTAGTAGGTATCGTTGCCCAGGCCGCCGGTCATGCGGTCGGCGCCGGCGCCACCATCGAGCCGATCGTTGCCCGTACCGCCGTCAAGCGTGTCCGCCCCAGCCCCAGCGTCAAGGATGTCGTCGCCCTCAGCACCGGACAGCGTATCGTTGCCGTCTCCGGTCAGGACCACATTTGCGGCATGATTGCCGATCGCGTGAAAATCAGCGGATCCGGCATATGTGAGGTTTTCCACACCTGCCACCAACGTGAACTGAGTCAGCCCCGTCACAAAAACGGTATCGCGCCCCCCCTTTGTGCTATCGCGTTCAACAATCGTGTCGCCCGCATTGTCGGCGGAATACAGATCGTTGCCGTTGCCACCGTGCATCTCATCGGCGCCGGCACCACCGGTGAGCACGTCGTTGCCGTCGCCCCCATTGAGGATGTCGTTTCCATCCCGCCCATCGAGCGTGTTGGCCAGCGCGTTGCCGGTGATCG
>DATAHD010000206.1:0-8405 GCA_036263395.1 Rhizomicrobium sp.
GGGCGCGTCGCCATTGCGCCAGCCCCTCAAATCGGCTCTACGAGCGGTTCCGGATGGGTGGCCGAGCGGTTGAAGGCACCGGTCTTGAAAACCGGCGGACCTGTGAGGGTCTCGTGGGTTCGAATCCCACCCCATCCACCATCGTCACCGGCTTTGCGTGTGACGTTTACAATTCATGCGCAGCCACGCGCGGAACTACATCGATAGTCTGAACCCATCCTAGAATGGGGTTCCGATGAAATACGCATTGCCTATCGCCATCATCGCGTTGCTGCTCACAAGTCAGAGCGCACAAGCCTACATGAAGACATGCTCCGTCGGACAGCGCGTCGAAGGCAGCGGCAAGACGGGCACGGTCGTGCAGTTCGATCCGGGACATGACGGCCAGGCGTGGTGCTATGTCGATGAAGACAACGGCGGCAAGAATGTTGCCTATCCTGCATGGATGCTCAGCCCCTCCGGTACCAATGCTGCGCACACCGCAAGCCTTCTTCCGGGGCACTACGAATGCTGGGGCCAGGGTGGTGGGAGCGCTTCAGCAACGTGCGCGTCGGCCGGATGCGTGTCGATGCACTACATGTATCAGGACATCAACATCGGTGCTGGCGGTGCCTACAGCGATAAGGGCGGTCGCCGCGGACAACTCACGTACAGCGCGCAGACAAAGATGATTACATTCGCATCCGGTCCATATGCCGGGTGGTATTCGAAATATCTCGACCAGGGAAGGATCGGAATGTCGGCAAAGCCTACGAAATTCTGGGGCATCGTTTGCGACCGCAAGTGATTGTGCTGGTCTGAGGCCAGATGTTTGACAGCCTGCTATCCGGACCTAGATTGATCCCACACACTTAGCAGGTCTCCGGCATGTCGCGCGCCGATGCAGCCTTTTCCCAACTGATGAACATCGCCGCGCGCGCACAGCCGGACTTCGTCACCATCGCGAACCAAACACCGGCCATGCGTACGCGCTTTGCGGCAGAGGAGGCGTCCGCTGCTGCAATCGCTGCCACCGCCACCGTCGCTGCCGATTTCTGGGAACAGCGCACGGGCACAAAGCAAAAGGTATCCGTCGCAACACGCGAGGCCGGCGCGTCGCTTGTCAGCTTTCTGCATCAGAAATTCTCCGACGAAGCGACGGCGCCCGTCCGCATGGGGCAAGCCGATCTCGCTGGCACCGCCGCAAATGGCTTTAAGCGTACCGGCGACGGCCGCTGGATCTACCTGCATCCGAGTTTTCCGGAGAGTACCAAGCGGCTGCTCCGCGTCCTCGACTGTGAAGACACAGAGGCAACCGTGAATGCAACCTGCCTCAAGTGGAACGCGCAGGACCTGGAGAATGCGATCGCCGCCGCCGGCGCTTGCGGAGCGATGGCGCGCTCACCCGAAGAATGGGACGCATCCGAACAAGGCCGTATCCTCGCAGCACGTCCTGTCGTCGAAGTCATCAAGATCGGCGAAAGCGCCCCCGAGCCGTTGAAGGCAGGCGGCACCGCGCCGTTGTCCGGTATTCGCGTCCTCGATCTCACGCGCGTTCTTGCCGGTCCGACCTGCGCCCGCACGCTCGCGCAATATGGCGCCGAGACGATGGTGATCTCATCGCCGAACCTGCCATCCGTGCCGTTCTTCGTGACCGACACCGGGCACGGAAAACTCGCTTCCTACGTCGATCTCTCGACAGCCGATGGCCGCGCCACGCTGGAGTCGCTCGTTCGCAAGGGCGACGTGTTCAGCCAGGGCTATCGCCAGGGCGCCCTTGAACGCCTCGGCTTCGGCCCGCTGCAACTGGCAGAGATGCGGCCCGGCATCATCTGCACCGCGATCAACTGCTACGGCCATGAAGGACCGTGGCGCGCGCGTCCGGGATGGGAACAGCTCGGCCAAACCGTCACCGGAATGACCATTGTCCACGGCGGCGAGACCGGCCCAAAGCTGCAGCCCGGTGCGGTGACCGACTACACGACCGGCTTTCTCGCCGCCTTCGGCACTATGCTCGCAATACAGCGCCGTGCCCTCTATGGCGGCAGCTACCTCGTGCGTGTGTCGCTGGCGCAGACGGCCGTCTGGATTCGCTCACTCGGTCTGCTCGACGAAGCGTCGCTCGATCGCGTCGAACCGCTCACGGCCGATGAAATCGCAGCAATGAGCATCTCGCGTGACGATACCGGCTTCGGTCCGATGACCTTCCTGCGTCCGCCGGTTCAGATGTCAGCGACACCGCCGCATTGGGCGCGCGGCGTCGTTCCGCTCGGAACGCACCCGCCTCTTTGGCCGGCTTAGCTTAGTGCTTGCGGCCGGCAATGCTCATCACATTGCCGCCGATTACGGATGCTTCCGCAACCAGCGATGCGCCACGCTGCTTCGGCTTGTCGGCACGCGCCACCGCGACCGGCGGTGCAACCGGCGTCTCGTACTGACGGTATTCCGGTATCTGATCGATGCGGACGAAGCGATAGCCCTCTTCGACCAGCGCCGGCACAACCGCGCTGACCAGTTCGGCGGCCTTGTTGTTGATGCAGTGCATCAGGATCACGCCGCCGTTCTTGCGGCGGATTTCACGCAGATAGCCCTTGGCGCATTTCTGCGCTGTCCAGCCGCGGCGCCAGCAGTCCCAGTCAGCCGACGAGGTGATGTAGCCGCTCTTGCTGATCTCGGTATCGCCGCCAGCGTCCCAATAGATCGGGCCGATGTAATTGCGCAGCACCGGATCGGCATTGAGGATCGCCGCATGTCCCGCACGCCACGCGCCATAGGGCGCGCGGAAGAAGAACTTCTCACCCGGCTTCATCACCGGCGCGATCTCGTCATGCACGATGCGGATCTGCGAGATGAGCTGCTCCGGATGCGCGTCGAAACGCTTGCCGAGCAACGGATGCGTCGCGCTGTGGTTGGCGAGCTGATAGCCGTTGGCCTCGATCTGCTGAAGAATCTGCGGATGCGCCTTGCCCATGCGGCCGACCACGAAGAACGTCGCCGGGACATTTCGCGCCTTCAGCGCCGCCATCACACCGATCGTCGCCGCGTTCGGACCGTCGTCGAACGTCAGCGCAACAGTGTGCGAACCGCGCAGACCGGAATGCGAGATGCTCTTCGCCTGGAAGTATGCCAGCTGCTCGTTGTCACCGGCGAACGCCGACGCGCTGCAGGCCACAGCAGCGGCGGCAACAACTCCATACAGCCAACGGCGCATCGGTAGGCCCCTCGGTACTTCCCGCGAACATCATAGTGTCTCGAAACGGGACGCCAAGGGGCAAGAAGCCGCTAAGCGTCGGAAAACACAGGGCTTAACCTTGTTTTTCCGCCCACTTGGTTGATGCCGTGCTGAAGGTGCCTCTCTCGGTAGCGACAAGTTCCCGATTCACAAACTTGCCGACTGCGCACCGCCGGTGACCAGCGGCTGGTTGGCAATCGGAAGTTTGCGGATTCGGGTGCCGGTCGCCGCGAAGATCGCATTGGTAACTGCCGGCGCGATCGGCGGTACACCCGGCTCGCCCGCGCCACCGAGCGGCGCATTGCTCTCCTGGATGTAAATCTCGATCTGCGGCGTTTCCGCAAGACGCACGACTTCGAAGTCCGGGAAGTTCGCCTGCACCACCGCGCCGTTGTCGATCGTGATCGCCTGATGCAGTGCGGCGCTGAGGCCGAAGATCACCGCCCCCTCCATCTGTGCCTTTAGACCGTCCGGATTCACTGCCATGCCGCAATCGACAGCCGACACGATGCGGTCGACCTTCACCTGCCCGTTGGTGATCGTGACCTCCGCCACATGCGCCACGATCGTCTGGAAGCTTTCGAACAACGCAATGCCGCGGCCCTGCCCCGGCTGCATCGGCGCGCCCCATCCCGCTTTCTGCGCTGCAAGATTGAGCACCGCCAGATGACGCGGCGCGTTCGCAAGCATCGCCTGACGATAGGCAAGCTGATCCTTGCCAGCCGCGTGCGCCAGTTCATCGACGAACGACTCGATGAAGAAGCCGTGCCACGACGCCTCGACGCTACGCCACGGTCCCGTCGGTATGTGCGTCGGCACCTTGCCGGCGCGGATCGCCTGATTGGCGATGCCGTAGACGATATGCGCTTCCGCATTCGCCTTGTCGTCGGTCGTATAGTCGTTGGCCCACGCTACCGGCATGCCATCGGTGCCCAATGCCGCCTTGAAGTGGCTGGTGACGTTCGGACGATAGTAGTCGTGCTGCATGTCCTGTTCGCGGGTGTAGATCAGCTTCACCGGCGTGCCTTCCATCGCCATCGCGGTCTTCACCGCCTGATCGAGGAAGTTGAAGTAGCCCGGCAGCCGCCGCCCGAACCCACCGCCCATCGGCAGCAAGTGATAGTTCACCTTGCTGACGTCCAGATTGGCCGACTTCGCGCAGAACGCCCGCGCGCCAAGGCCATCCTGCGTGCCGGACCAGACTTCCAGCGCGCCGTTCTTGTAAAGAACCGTCGCGTTCATCGGCTCCATCGGCGCATGCGAGAGGTATGGCACCTCATATTCCGCCTGAACGAGCTTGCCTTGCTGCAGGGCGTCCGCACCGGACCCGGTTTTCAGATCGTTGGCGAGATCGCCGCTCTTGAGCGCCGCATCATGGCGCTGCGCAATTTGCGCCGACGTAACCTTGCCGTTTGCGCCATTGTCCCAGATCGGATTGAGCGAGTCCGCTGCATCGCGTGCGCGCCAGAAGCGGTCAGCGACGACCACCACGGCATCGTCCAGCTTCACCACTTTGATCACGCCGCGACGCTTCATCGCCTCGCCGACCTCAACCATCTTCAGCTTGCCGCCGAACACGGGTGAAATCTTGATCGCGGCGTAGACCATGCCGGGCACTTTGGTGTCGACGCCGTAGTTGGTCGTGCCGTTGACCTTGCGCGGGATGTCGACGCGCGGAATGGATTTGCCCACCAGTGTGTACTGGCTGCGCGGCTTCAGCGGCGGGTTCGCCGAGGGGCTGATCTTTGCCGCATCATCGACAAGCTCGCCATATCCGGCGCTGCGGTTCGATGCGGCGTGGAACACCCGGTTGCTGCGCGTGGAGCACTCGTTCGTCGGCACGTTCCAGCGCGATGCCGCTGCTTTGACGAGCATCTCACGCGCCGCCGCCCCCGCAATGCGCATACCGTACACGCCCGTCGCTCGAATGGCCGATGAACCGCCAGTCACCTGCAGGTCCATGTATCCCGCAATCGTCCGGAACGTGTTGGCGACCGTGCCGCGCAGGAATGTCGGTATCTGATCGGGACCGATGTTCTGTCCGCTCAGGATAAAGCCTTCCGCCAGTGCACCATTTGCGAAGATCGCATCGGCTGGCGCGGCTTCGACGTGGACCTTGTCCCAGTCGGCATCCAGTTCTTCCGCCGCCATCTGGGGCAGCGCCGTGTAGATGCCGGTGCCCATGTCGCAGTGCGGCACCACGACCGTGATCGTGTCGTCGCGCGCGATCTTGATCCAGTTGTTGATGAACTGCTCGCCCTGCTTGGCGGCAAGTGCATTGGCCTTCTCGAGACGATGGCTCGGCCACAGCGCATAACCGACGACCAGTGCACCGGCAGCGCCCGCGCCACCCAGAAGGATCATTCGACGTGTCGAAGCCATCGCTCAAGCCTCCGACAGCGAGCGAACGGCACCGCGAATGCGGGTGTACGTCCCGCAGCGGCAGATGTTCGTGATGGCGTCGGCCAGATCTTCGTCCGTTGGCTTCGGGCTCTTCGCCAGAAGCGCACTGACCGCCATGATCATCCCCGACTGGCAGTAGCCGCACTGCGGCACCTGATGATCGATCCACGCCTGCTGAACCGGCGTCAGGCCATCGGCGCCAAGGCCTTCGATGGTCGTGATTTCATGCCCCTGCACGGCGGCGACCGGCGTGACGCAGCTGCGCTGCGCGATCCCATCGATGTGAACCGTGCAGGCCCCGCACTGCGCGATGCCGCAGCCGAACTTGGTGCCGGTCAGACCGATCTCGTCTCGGATCACCCATAGAAGGGGCGCATCGTCTTCAACGTCGAGGTCGTGTTCGACCCCGTTTACTTTCAGCTTCACCGACATCGGCGTTCTCCCAGCAGCACTGGGCCGAGTCTTAGCATGAAACTTGGCAAGCGTGACGGGGCCGTCACAGGTTCGTGTTTTTGGGGTCAGATGACCTTGGTCCACATCCCGACGGTCGGCCGGTAGGGCTCCAGCCCGTAGGCCGTCAGCCCCGCCGCGCCGACCATATCGCCTTCCAGCGACAGGAGTTGCGTGGACACCGCAACCAGAGGCTTACAGGCATAAGGCTGATCGGCGAGGTGCGCGCAGATCGCGAACGCTTCCGCCATGGTGCGGACGGGAAGAAAGAGGCTGTCGGGACGGCCAGCAACGGCACCGTCACGCCGGACCAGCGCACGGCTCCATGCGACGCTGTCGATGGTCTTCAACCTGCCCAGCGCCTCAGCTGCCGCGCCCGCCGGCAGGTTGCCAATGCTGGCGCCGAGCACACGGATTTCCGGCCCACTCGGCCGCGCAACAACCGGGACGTCGCTCCTGGCAGCGGGCACATGCAGCACCGCAACGGCAATCGAGGCGCAACTCAGCACCGCCGCCGATATCGCCATGAATGCCCGGTACACGTCGTTCGTCCCAACGCAGATTCCACCGGTCCCGACGCAGCAGAAGTCATGCCGTCCGGGTTGTGCCGCTGCGGCACAGCATGAGGTTAATTCTCTGGCCAGCCGCCACCGAACACCGCATGCTTGCGGGCAGCTGCAATTGAGGAGTCGTGATGATCAAGCTCACCTTCTGTCTGATGCGTCTGCCGCATCTGAGCCGCGAGGAATTCCAGAAGTACTGGTTCGAGAACCACGCGCCGCTGGTGACCAAGCATCGCGAGGTCCTGCGCATCCGCCGCTATGTGCAGTTGCATTCGGGCACCGACGAGATCAACGCCGGCATCGGCGCAAGCCGCAACGCACCGCAGATGTATGACGGCGTAGCGCAGCTATGGTGGGATAGTTGGGACGTCCTCTCCGAACCGGCAACGCCCGAGCGTCAGGCCGCCGCCGCGGCCTTGCTCGAAGACGAGCGCAAGTTCATCGACCTGCCCCGCTCGCCCCTGTGGTTCGGCGAAGAGAAGGTGATCTTCGGCTAGCGGCGCCGGTTCAGCGCTTCGCGGGCGAGCGCGATGTTGCGCACGTTCGACTTGAAGCTCACGTCAAAGATGTCGCCCAGAAATGGGATCGCGCCGATTGCGGTGTCGAGCACGACGTTCCAGACCATGCGCGCCTTCACCCACGGCGAGAGACCGAGATACGACGCGCGCGTGATCAGATAGAGGCTGATCAGCCCGGAGACGACATCGCCCACACCGGGAATAAGCCCAATGAGGCCGTCGACGCCGAAGCGGATATTCGTGCCCGGGACCATAAACCGTGAGTCGAGCAACTGCGCCAGCCATTCCAGCCGGGCGAGCTCTTCTTCGGCACTCCGGGCGCCGGGCGGAATAACCTCAACGCCGGGCGATGATGTAGACGGCATGAATGATACCTGGGATGAAACCGAACATCGTCAAGACCACGTTCACCCAGAATTGCGTCGTCAGGCCGACTTCCATGAACACGCCGAGCGGCGGAAGAATGACCGCCAGCAGAATCCTGAACAGATCGCCGTTGGTGCTGTCGCCGGTGGCCGGGTTGATCGCCATGTGAGATGTCTCCGTTTCGCTGCGATACAAACGGAGAATCGGCCGGGAAAGTTCCAGGCAGACGCGCGGCATCATGTTAATGTGGCGCGATGGGTACTCTGCTCGAACAAGCCTGGTCGCGGTGTTTCGCCGATCTCGAGGTAAGCGAACCGCCACGCTGCGCGCTGGACGAGCTGCGTCAGCGCTACAGCGAGCCACACCGGGCCTATCACACCCTGCAGCACCTGGAAGAATGCTTCGGATGGTTCGCGCAAATGCGGCCGCTCGCGCATGCCAAAGGCGAAGTCGCGCTCGCCCTGCTCTACCACGATGCGATCTACGACACGCATGCGCAGGACAATGAGCAACGCAGCGCCGATCTCGCGATCTCTGTCCTGAGCGAATACACGACCGCGGACCAGGCCATGCACGACCGCGTCGAAAGCCTCATCCTCGCAACGCGGCACACCGCTCTCCCCCAGAGCCAGGACGAACAGCTGCTCGTCGACATCGACCTCGCAATCCTTGGTGCCACGCCTGAACGGTTCGACGAATACGAACGTCAGGTGCGCCATGAATATGCTTGGGTTGATGACGTCGCATTTCGCCCGGGACGCAGCAAAATCCTGCAGCAGTTCCTGGCTCGCAAAACGATCTACACAACGCCTACATTTAAGGCACAGTTGGAAACAACGGCGCGCAACAATCTCAAACGATCTCTCGCCACGCTCGCATTTTAGCACCGCGCTG
>DATAHD010000207.1:0-4352 GCA_036263395.1 Rhizomicrobium sp.
TGCCTGTGGCTTTGGGCGCGTCATATGTATGTGGTTGGCGTGTCCTTCGACCCGCGAGCCACAGCCGCCCTATTGCTGCTGGTTCTTGCCGACCTCATTTGTCTGGGCGGTGGCGTTTATCTGCTCAGAAGGCCGCTTTCAAACTGATGTCGCGCGGGGCGATGCTGCATGCTGACGCATTCAGCGAATAGAGCATTGCAACCTTGCAGGGATGACCTTGTGAAACGCAGCACGGCGACCATCCTGCAAACCGCGATCGTCACCGCTGGCATCGCGATCTTCATATTCCTGCTGTGGGAGCCGACCGTCGAAGGCCGCAACGCGCACGCCACGCTGTTCGAGACCTACTTCAACGACCCGCTCCTCGCCTGCGCCTACCTCGCAGCCATCGCCTTATTCGTCGCGCTCTATCAACTGTTCAAACTGCTAGGCGATGCAGGCCAAACCGGAGCACTCACACACCACGCTCTACACCGCCTGCGAACCATAAGATGGTGCGCCCTCATCATCATCGCCTTCGTGCTGATCGGCGAGGCATACCTGTTCTTCGTGGTAAGAGGCACCGACGACATCGCTGGTGGCGTTGGGATGGGCATCGTCGTTGCGTTGGCAAGCGCCATCACTGCCGCCGCAATCGCCATGTCTGAAAGACGTTTACTGCTGCACTCTAATAGAGAAAGACCGGAGGGCTAACGTAGTGCGCCGAACGATACGAAAGATGAGCCTGGTTCGGCTCACGGACCGATGGGCGAAAGACTCCACCGCAAAGAAACTGCCCTTCATCGCCGATATGCCGCTCGTGTTTCTCGGCGCGATACCGAACAAGCCCGGGCACGGCGTCTTTATCGGCCACAAGCGCGGCCGCGTTTATTCCGGCCATCACATCTCCAAATTTGTCGAGCTTTCGGAGGACGAGGTCTGACCGGCATCCGCTGCTGACACGTCTTGGCAGAGGCCGCTGTTAGCCTTCCCCTTGGGTGAGTCCGCATCTCGCGGCTCGCAAGGAGAAGGAGACCAAGAACGAGTGGCCAAGGCAGGGGCCTGCGGAATTCGAGCGGGCAATTTTGTTGCTGAAGGCGGGAAGACCCTCCCCTCCCACTACCAAGGCAGGGTGAGGTTCGAATGGTGATGGTGCGGCAGAGGCCGCTGGGGACCACTCCCACCCCTCCCCCAAAACACGCCAAACAACCTCCGGGCGTTTTCTCAAATATTCCAATCACTTAGATTTTCGCCCGCGCACCAGCTAATCGCGCCGCCCATGGGCAAGGCGTCCGAACGGTGCTTTCATCGGCGCCAGACGGCGACAAAAGCCGCACCAGAGGGAAACGCCATGCTCCGCAAACCGATCTCCGCCGACTCCCACATCACCGAGCCGCCGAACTGCTACACCGACTATATCGACGCGAAATTTCGCGATCGCGCGCCGAAGGTGGCGAGCCTGCCGAAGATCGGCGATGCCTTCCTGATCGACGGCATGCAGGCGAACGTCCCGCTCGGCCTCGTCGCCGCCGCTGGCAAGGAGCCGGCGAAGATCACCACCGACGGCGTGACGTTCGACGATCTGTGGCGCAGCGGCTGGGATTCCAAATACCGCCTCGCCGATCAGGACAAAGACGGCGTCGGTGCGGAGATCATCTATCCGACCGTCGGCATGCTGATCTGCAACCACGCGGACTTCGACTACAAGAAAGCGTGCTTCGAGGCGTATAACCGCTGGCTCTCCGAATACTGCTCCATCGCGCCCGACCGTCTCTACGGCATGGGCCAGGTGTCGATGCGCACGCCGGAAGATGGCGTCGCCGAGCTGAAGGCCGTGAAGGCGATGGGCTTCAAGGGCGTGATGATGCCCGGCGATCCCGCGGTCGAGGATTACGACAGCCCCGTCTACGACAAGGTGTGGGAAACGGCGGTGGAGCTTGGCCTCCCCCTCTCCTTCCACATCCTCACCACCCGCGGCGCCTCGCAACCGCGCGGTCCGCGCATCAACTCCTTCCTCTCTATCATCCGCGGCTGTCAGGACATCATGGGCACGCTGATCTATGGCGGCGTGTTCGATCGTCATCCCAATCTGAAGATCGTCTGCGTCGAAGCCGATGCCGGGTGGGTGCCGCACTACATGTACCGCATGGATCACGCCTACAAACGCCACCGTTACTGGATGAAAGCGCCGCCGCTGAAGCGTATGCCGAGCGAGTATTTTCGCGAAAACATCTACACCACGTTCCAGGACGACTACGTCGCGTTCCAGACGAAGGACCTCGTCAACGTGCGGCGCCTGATGTGGGCGAGCGATTTCCCGCATTCGGATTCGACGTGGCCGAACTCGCAGGCCGTGCTCGATGAGCAGACGAAAGGCCTTACGGAGCAGGAGCGCAACTGGATCTGCCACGACAATGTCGCGGAGCTCTATGGCCTCAACTGACCGCGTCGGCGCGGCGATAGCGGCGCAGGCCGATATAAAAGAGACCGACCGCGGCGGCACAATACGCCGCCGCGGAGCCGGCGATCTCCGCAAAGCCCAGCCACGTCGGATCGCGCAAAAACGCAACCGGAAGCAGCACGACGAAACCGGCAGGCAGCAGCGAATACGCAATCACTTTCGTGAAGCCGCTGTAGATCGCGCCCGGATAACTCGAGAACAGCAGCATGAAATCGGTGAGGTCGCGCGCAAAACTCCGCGCCCCGCTGAACCAGAACGCCAGGCTCGCATAGACAACCGCCGACGCGATGTAGACCGCCGTGCCACAGACGAGCGCGATGAGAACCGCAGGAATCTCCGCCACGGTGAGGTTGGCAAAGGTGAAGAGCATCCAGATGCCCATCGCCAGATCGCCCCATGCCGTCGGAATGCTCTCGCGTGCCAGCAGCCGCGCCAGCACCGCTTTCGGCTGTGTCAGCAACGCGTCGAGCTCTCCACGCAGGATCGTCGCCGCCATATCGCGATAGCCGCCGAAGAATACGCCGCTGATCCCGACGGTGCACATGATGAGGCCGAGCAGCAGCGCGACGTCGTTCAGTCCCCAGCCGCCGACCTGTTTGAACCCGGCAAAGAACATGTACCAGAGGATCAGGAAGAACACGTCGTTGACGACCATGCCGGCCGACTGCAGCACGAAGTTGGTGCGGTCCATCAGCGAGGTGCGGATCGCCACCGCGATATTGGCGCCATAGGTTGTGATCCCGTTCATCACACACCCTCCCGCAACGTCTTGCGCAGCCCCGCGCGCCACACCGCGGCAACGAGCAGCGACAGTAGCGCGAGCCAACCAACCTGCACGATGAGCGCCTGCCCGAACGCCTGCGCCGACGGCGCAATCATCTGGTTGCCGGCATAGAATATGTTGGCCGCAAACGGCGTCCACCACGCGACGTTGTAGAACCACAGCGGATAAAGGCTGATCGGCGCAAACAGGCCGCCGAGGATGAAGATCGACTTCTGCATGATGAGGTAAGGCGGCAGAACGCGCCTCACCCAGAACGCACTCAACCCAACCAGCGCATAGAGCAGCACACCGATCGCACCACCGAACAGCCCCAGCACAACGGTAAAGGCAAACGCTTGCGGCGGTGGCACTGCCCGGCCGGACAACGCCAGAATAACCAGCGCCGCAGCGCCGATCCCGATCATGCGCCCGAACGTGTCGCCCAACGCCTCCGCGATCTTCTGCACCAAATAGGATTTGGGCCGCAGCAGATGCGGCTCCAGCATCCCGAGCCGGATGTCATCCTCGAACCTCAGATGCACCGATGCGATGGACAGCGTAATCCACTCGGTCGCGCCGACATACAGCGCCAGCCCGCCCGGCGGCAGCACCGACGCCAGCGTGCCCGGGAGCCGCTGCGCCGACACTTTGTCCCACAGCGCCGTCAGCACTGCCAAAGCCACGAGATAGAACAGCGCGCGTCCCATCAGGATCGGCCAGTTGGCGAAGTTGCGCCGCATGCCGAGCAGGAACGTGCTCCACGCCGACGCAAGCTCGCCGAACGCCGGCTCAGTGCGCGCTGTTTGCGTCATAGATGGCACGAACCACCTCCTCCATCGGCGGGTCTTCGATGGTGATGTCCTCAATCCCGCCCAGCGCCAGCGCCGCTTCGACCAGCGCATCGACGCGCGTCGTCTGCGTATCGACCTCAAAGATCGAGGTATGCGGCTCGCTGGGCCGCGCGGTGACGCCGGGCAGCGCAATCGCCAGCGACGGCGCGGCAGAGCGGAACGTCACAAGACGATGGCCGAGAAAGCGGCGGCGCAGCTGGTCCGTCGGCTGATCGACCACAATCCGCCCGTCATTGATGACGATGACGCGGTCGCACACCAGCTCGATATCGCGCGTGTCGTGCGAGGTGAGCAGCAC
>DATAHD010000208.1:0-2531 GCA_036263395.1 Rhizomicrobium sp.
TGCCGCAGATCTATGGCAAGGCGGCGGCGCTGGCGGGGCGCATCCGGACCATCCGCCAGACCCGCCTCGCGCTGATCGCCCGCCGAGCCGAGGCGGCGCGCAACGCGGTCGAACTGCGCGCCGCGGAGAAGCAGCTCGATCAACTTCTCGCGATAAAACAGCGTGAGGCGGCAAGTGCGACGTCGGATTATGGCGCCCTGCAGACGAAGCTCGATGCGGCGGCGCGGGAAGCGAACAATCTGGCGGGCCTGATGGGCCGCATCAGCCAGCTGCGCAAATCGTCCGTCAGCCTGACCAGTGTTGTGGTTATCGGCCCGAAAAGCGGCAGTGCGCTTGGCGCTTTGCGCAAAGGCGCGCTGCTGAGCCCGGCGGTCGGGATCACGGTTCCGGGCGGAATCGAAGGGCTGGGCGGTTCCGGTGCGCCGGGCATTACATTCGTGACAGCCGCGGGTGCGCCGGTGATTGCACCGACCGACGGCAAGGTTTTGTTTGCCGGCCCTTACCATAAAAGCGGCCAAGTCTTGATATTGGAATCCCCGGGTGGATACGATCTCGTCCTTGCCGGGCTTGAACGGGTTGCAGTGCGCCCCAACGATCAGATGCTGGCAGGCGAGCCTCTTGGAACCATGCCGCGGACCCAGGACGCGCGGCTTTATTTCGAATTGCGTCAGAACGGCAAAGGCGTCAATCCCGCACCATACCTGTCGGTCGCGTTGAGGAAGGCAAAGAAGTCATGAAGTGGAATCGCGTTGCGTTGATCGGTGCCGGCGCCAGCATGGGGTTCGTTGCAGCACTGACGCTGTTTCCCGCCGCCAACGGCGCCAACGACATGAGCGCCTATCGCCAGCTCGACCTCTTCAGCGATGCGTTCGAACGGGTGCGCGCCAACTATGTGCGCCCGGTGAAGGATAGCGAGCTGATCGACGCCGCGATCGAAGGCATGGTGTCGAACCTCGATCCGCATTCCAGCTACATGAATGCCAAAGAATTCTCCGACATGCAGGTGCAGACGAAGGGCGAGTTCGCTGGCGTCGGCATCGAAGTGACGATGGAAGACGGTCTGGTGAAGATCGTCTCGCCGATCGACGATACGCCGGCCTCGCGCGCCGGTCTGAAGCCGGGCGACTATATCGCCGCGATCGACAACACGCCGATCCAGGGCATGGCGCTTAACGAAGCGATCGACAAGATGCGCGGCCCGACGGGCTCCAAGGTGACGCTCACGATCCTGCGCACCGGCCAGAAGAAGCCGTTCGACGTCGTGCTCGGCCGCGCCATCATCCGCGTTGACAGTGCGAAGTGGCACCGCGAAGGCGACGTCGGCTACATCCGCCTGACCGGCTTCAACGAGCAGACCGCGAGCGGTCTCGAGCGTGGCATTGCCGAGATGAAGAAGCAGATCGGTCCGGGCATCAAAGGCTACGTCATCGACCTGCGCAACAATCCGGGCGGTCTGCTCGACCAGGCGATCCGCGTGTCCGACGACTTCCTGACGGGCGGCGAGATCGTTTCGACCCGCGGCCGCCGTGCCGACGACACCGAGCGCTATGACGCGCGCGGCGGCGACATCACGGGCGGCAAGCCGGTGATCGTGCTGATCAACGGCGGCACCGCGAGTGCGTCGGAGATCGTGGCCGGTGCGCTGCAGGATCATCACCGCGCCAAGGTCATCGGCATGACATCGTTCGGCAAAGGCTCGGTGCAGACCGTGATCCCGCTGGGCGAAGGCGGCGGTGCGCTGCGCCTGACGACGGCGCGCTACTACACGCCGTCGGGCCATTCGATTCAGGCCGAAGGCATTGTGCCGGATATCGCGGTGGCGCAGGGCGACGAAGACCAGCTGACCAAGGTCGAGCGGCCGAGCGAAGCCGATCTGCCGGGCCATCTCAGCAACGACGCGGCGAACAAGAAGAAGAACCAGACGATCATCAAGCCGCCGGCCGGCAAGAAGATCGACGACTTCCAGCTCTCCTATGCGCTGGGCCTGCTCAACGGCCAGAACACCATGCTGACGGCGCAGGCCGCCAACACCAGCGCGAACTGAGGCACTGCGTGAAGCGCACCGGAACATTGTTGTCGAGCGCGGCGCTCGGCTTCGTTGCAACGATCGCCGCCATTCAGCTGGCCCAGGGTGCGTCGACCGACGATGACCTCAAGCGCTTCGCACAGGCGTTGAGTATCGTGCGCGCCGACTATGTCGAAGAGCCCAAGGACAGCGATCTGATCGACGGCGCGATCAACGGGATGCTGACGCAGCTCGACGCGCATTCGGACTATTTCGATCCCAAGACCTTCGCCGACATGATGACCAAGACGAACGGCGCCTATGGCGGTGTCGGTCTGGTCGTGACGTCGGACAAGCTGGGCGCCAAGATCGTGCAGCCGATGGAAGGCGCACCGGGTATCAAGGCCGGGATCAAGGCGGACGACATCATCATCGCGATCGACGACAAGTCGGTGGCCGGTCTCTCGCTCGACGACATCCAGAAGAAGCTGCGCGGGCCGGAAGGCTCGCCGGTGAAACTGACCCT
>DATAHD010000209.1:0-3647 GCA_036263395.1 Rhizomicrobium sp.
GGTTTGTCTACCCTGACTTGTCCCTTACAGGTTCGATTCGCGTGGACTTCCAGCGCAACCAGCTACGATTTGGCGTGGTCGGCTTGGCCGTGTTTGCGGCCGCCTGTGCCACCACGCCGAAAGTGACCCAGAACCCGGTGAAGGTTCCGCCGAATGCGGGCGTCTATAAGGTCGGAAAGCCTTATCAGGTGGGTAGCATCTGGTATTACCCGCGGGAACAGCCGGACTATGACGAGACCGGGATCGCCTCCTGGTACGGGCCTGAGTTCGGAAGCCGCAAGACGGCCAACGGCGAACGCTTCGACCCGGACGGGTTGACGGCCGCGCACCGCACCTTGCCCATGCCGGTGAATGTCCGGGTGACCAATCTGGACAACGGCAAATCTCTGATCGTGCGGGTCAACGATCGCGGCCCGTTCTCGCGTGGGCGGATCATTGATGTGTCGGCGCGGGCGGCTCAGCTTCTCGGCTTCTATGGACAGGGCACGGCGCGGGTACGCGTGACCTATCTGGCGCGGGCCGATCTTGGGGATGGCAAGCCGCCGCCGGATATCACGCCGCCAGAGATTGCCTCGGCCGTGCCAGCGGCCCCGGCGGGCAAGGTGGATACGGCCGCCATCTCCATCATCCCGGGCGCGGCGGTTGCGCCGCCGGTCAAAGTGGCCGCGCTGCCGGCACCGACGAAGGTCCCGGACCTTCCCCCGACACCGGCGGCCGATCAGCCGACAGGGCAGGTGACGACGGTTTCTGTTCCGACCACGACGCGGCTTTACATCCAGGCCGGCGCGTTCAGTTCCTACGACAATGCCATGCGGCTGCGCGACAAGCTGGCGAACTCGGGCGAGTGGCTGATCTCGTCCATCGACCGCAACGGCCGCAAGCTTTACCGGCTGCGCATGGGGCCGTTTAACGACACGCCGAGCGCCGATGCCGCGTTGGCTCGGGTGAGCGGCGCTGGTACTAACGACGCGGAAATCGTGGTCGACCGCTGACCCGTTTCACAATCCACATTGGGAGCACGACTTGATGCCTCGACTGCGCGCCATGGTTCTATTCGGTGCCGCTTTGCTTACCTCGACCGCGATGTTTCAGGGCGCGGCGAATGCCTTCATCGACACCACCGCCGAACACGCTCTGCTGATGGACGGCGAGACCGGACAGGTGCTGTGGGACAAGGACGGTTTCTCCGCGATGCCGCCGGCGTCGATGAGCAAGCTGATGACCATCGAAGTGCTGTTCCAGCGTCTGAAGGACGGCCGCGTCAAACTCACCGACAAGTTTCCGGTGTCGGAAGCGGCGTGGCGCACAGGCGGATCGAAGGGCTTTGTGCGCGTCGGCGATCAGCTGGCGGTCGATGACCTGATCCGGCGCATCCTGATCGTGTCCGGCAACGATGCCTGCGTCGTGGTCGCGGAATCGTTGGGCGGCACGGTCGACGGCTTCGTGTCGATCATGAACAAGCGCGCGAAGGAGCTTGGCCTCAGCAAATCGCACTTCGTGAATCCGGATGGTCTGCCGGAGCCTGCCGGGCAGCTGATGTCGGCGTACGATCTGGCGAAGCTGGCGCGGCATCTGATCCGCGATTACCCGGAATACTATCATTACTTCAGTGAGCGCAGTTACACGACGACCGATGCGGGCAAGCCGATTACGCAGCCGAACCGCAACCAGGTGCTGGACAAATTTCCCGGCGCCGATGGGTTGAAGACCGGACACACCGATCTCTCCGGTTACGGCGTGACGGCGTCGGCGGTGCGCGACGGACAGCGCATGATCCTGGTCGTGAACGGTCTGCGTTATCCCGATCTCGACAAAGCATCGCCTGCCAAACAGGACTGGTTTGCCGAGATCCGCCGCGGCGAAGAAGCGGCGCGTCTGCTGGGTGTCGCGTTCCGCGAATTCCGCCGCTATCAGCTGGCGGGCGCCACGCAGGCGGTTGGGCAGGCGAAGGTGTTCGGCGGTGCAGCCCCCAGTGTGCCGATGGTTGCGGGTAAGCCGGTGGCGGTGACGCTGCAGGTGGACTCGCGCAAGGCGATGAAGGTGACCGTCAAATATGACGGGCCAATTCAGGCGCCGGTCGCAAAAGGCCAGAGGATCGGCACAATGCAAGTGACGGCGCCGGACTTCCCGGGGCTGACCGTGCCACTTTATGCCGGTGCGGATGTGCCGAAGGCCGGCATCTTCTCGCGTATCGGCATGGCGATCTCGCACATGCTTGGCCGCGACAAGTAGATGGCGAAGAAAGCCGGACGCTTCATCACGCTGGAAGGCGGCGAGGGCGCCGGGAAATCGACGCAGGCGAAGCGGCTGGTCGAAGCGCTGGCGGCAAAGAAGATCGACGCGATCATCACGCGCGAGCCTGGCGGGTCGCCGGGCGCCGAGCAAATCCGCAAGCTGCTGGTCGAAGGCGAACCCGGGCGCTGGGATGCGCTGACCGAAACGCTGATGATGTTCGCGGCGCGCACCGATCATGTGGCGCGGACGATCAAGCCGGCGCTGGCGGACGGAACGTGGGTGATCTGCGATCGCTTCACGGATTCCACCTATGCCTATCAGGGTGCGGGGCGCGGGTTGCCGCGGGAGGTGATACGGCGGATCGAGTCCGTGGCGCTGCAGGAGTTCAAGCCGGATCTGACCTTGATCCTCGATCTGCCGGTCGAGGTTGGGCTGGAGCGGGCGAATGCGCGGCGCGGGAAAGAGACGCGGTTCGAGAAGTTCGACCTGGATTTCCATAAGACATTGCAGACGGCGTTTCGCGATATCGCCAATCGCGCGCCCACACGGTGTAGCGTGATCGATGCGAGCGGCAGCCTGGACGATGTTGCTGCGCTTATTCTGAAAGCGGTGAAGGACCGGCTGAAAGTCTGATGGCACGGCGCGCACTCACGGCACCGAAGGAAGACCTACCCGAGCCGGATCGGATCGAAGGGCAGGCGCATCCGCGTGAGACGTTTCAACTGCTCGGGCAGGGACCGGCGCTGGCGCTCACCGCGCGGGCCATTCGTTCGGGGCGGCCGCCGCAGGCGTGGTTGATCTCCGGACCGCCGGGCATCGGTAAGGCGACCTTGGCGTATCGCATTGCGCGCTATCTGCTCGCCTTTGGCGCGAGTGCGAATGGACCGGACGATCTGTCGGTGCCGGAGCGTGATCCGGTGTCGTTGCAGGTCGCGGCGAATGCGCATCCGGGATTGCTGGTGCTGAAGCGCGCCTATAACGACAAGACGGGGAAGCTGCGCACCGAACTGACCGTCGATGAGGTGCGAAAGCTGTCGGGCTTCTTCGGCATGACGTCGGGGGCTGGCGGCTGGCGCGTTGCGATCATCGATACGGCTGATGAAATGAACCCGAACGCGGCGAATGCGCTGCTGAAGATGCTGGAAGAGCCGCCGGCGCGTTCAATGCTGTTGCTGCTGAGCAATGCACCGGGACAGTTGCTGCCGACGATCCGGTCGCGCTGCCAGCGCTTGCAGCTGCGGCCGCTGGACGATGCGGAGTTGTCGGATGCACTGGCGGCGAAGCTGCCGAACCTTGGCGCGAAGGAGCGCGAGGCGTTGATGCAGATTTCCGGCGGCTCGCTCGGCATGGCGTTGCAACTGTCGAGCGGTGACGGCTTGGAGCTCGCGCGCGACGCGGCGAAGATCATCGAC
>DATAHD010000210.1:0-10226 GCA_036263395.1 Rhizomicrobium sp.
CACGGGGCGCAGCGCAGCGCTCGCGGGTCACGAGGCAGCGGGCAAGACAGGCACGACGCAGGATTATCACGACGCGTGGTTCGTGGGCTTCACGCACGACTATGTGGCGGCGGTGTGGGTCGGCAACGACGACTCCAAGCCGATGCGCAACGTGACGGGCGGATCGCTGCCGGCGGAAATCTGGAAGACGACGATGACGACGGCGGAGCAAGGCCTGCCGGCGACGCCGCTCGACAAGTCGCCGCCGCAGGCGCCGGAGAACTACGCCGACACCAGCCTGTATGGCGATACCGAGCAAGGCGTTGCCGTCGACTCCGGCAATTCGGATGCGTCGATCGAGAACGTACCCGAGCCGCAGGCGCCCTCGCAGGGCGACAACAACGAGCCGGGACAGCGACGCAACTTCTTCGACTGGCTGTTCGGACGGCAGCAGGGCCAGCGTCCGGCCGTGCCGGCATCATCCTCGCCGCCGCCTCCCCCGCCGGGACCGCCACCGCCGCCCCCGCCGGAAAACGCGGGCGACAACGGCGACGACAACCGCTAACGCAAAAGGGCAGCCGATCACCGGCTGCCCTTTTGTTATGTGGCGCTGTTGAAGCCGCGCGCTAGACGAAGTCGCCGGTGTCGAGTGTTCCTGTGAAGTGGTCGAGGCGGATGACGATGTCCTGGCCGTCCTGGTAGCCGGCGGTGCCGTTGGTGTCGATCACGAGGAACATCCGGTCGCCGGCTGTCGTCGCGAGCGCAGCGTGGTGCGCGCCGAGGTGGGCTGCGTCGAACGCCGCCGCGAAGTCGTTGTGATGCAGCGCGCGGGTGGCGTCGATGGCGCCGACCGTGAACGACAGGTCGAACACATCGCTGTCGGCGTTGAAGCCGGTGATGGTGTCGAACGCGGTTCCGTTGGAGTCGGATGCACCGGCATAGACGAAGGTGTTGCTGCCCGTGCCGCCCTTGAGATCGTCGGCGCCGCCGTGACCGAAGATGCGGTCGTTGCCGTCGCCGCCGAGGATGGTATCGGACTGTGCACCGCCTGCCAGGGTGTCGTTACCCGCGCCACCGATCAGCTTGAAGCGGCCGTCCGTCTCTGCGGCACCGTTGAAGTCGAGGTGGTACGCCGACGTCAGATGCACGCCGGAGACCTCCAGCGTCTCACCGGACGCGACGTTGGCGTCGTTGCTGGTGAGTTTGTAGGAGAAGCCGTCGTGCACGACGATACGCTCAATTCCCGAGATGGTTGAGGCATCGAACTTGATACCGGCGCTGTAGTCGCCATCGAGCGCGAGCGTGTCGTAGCCGGCGCCGCCGTTGGCGCTGTCGCTGGGGCCGAAGAAGCGGCCGAAGGTGAGAACGTCGTTGCCATCGTCGCCGTAGAAGCTGTCGTTGCCCGGGTTTTTGCCGTTGAGGATATCATTGTCGTCGCCGCCATGGACGATGTCGTCGCCCGAGCCGCCACGCAGATTGTCGTTGCCGGTGCCGCCGTCGAGCTGATCGTCGCCCTTGCCGCCCAGCAGCGTGTCGTCGCCGGCGCCGCCGCCGAGCGTGTCGTTGCCGTCGCCGCCGTCATAGCGGTCGTTGCCGCCGGTGCCGGTGGTCACGTCGTTACCATCCACGCCGTCGATGGTGATCGTAACCGTGGCGGTGCCGCCGCCGGTGCCGGAGAGCGTGTAGGTGAAGGTGTCGGTGCCGTGCTGCCCTGCCAGCAGATCGTCGAACGCATGGTTGGCGTCGTAGCTGAAGGTGCCGTCGGCATTGACGGTGAGCAGCGCACCGGATGCCAGCGCGAACTGGCTGCCGACATGTCCGCCGAGACCATCGACCGCCGCGATCACGAGCGTGCTGTCCGGATCGCTATCAACGCCGCTGCCATTGTTGTTGAAGAGGTTTTGGCCCGCGCCGAGGACGGTGGCTTCATCGGTGGTGAAGGCGTCATCCTTCGCGACGCCCGCGTCGTCCACCGCGGTGATGTTGATGGTGCTCGTCACCGAGTTGCTGGCGTGGTTCGACGCCTGGCCGTCATCGACCGCCCAGGTGACGGTGCGCGAGGAACTGGAACTGGTCGGTGTGTCGCTGCTGGACGAGAAGGTTACCGAGCGCAGCGCCGCCTGGTAGTCGGCGACACTGGCGGAGCCGGTCAGGGTCAAGACGCCGGTGCCGCTGTCGTAGCTGCCGCTGATGCCGTTCTGGTTGACGAAGGTGAGCGTATCGCCGGCGGTGAAGCCCGCGGTGATCGACACCGTGGCCGACGCCAGATTGGCGCTATCGACATCCGATACGTTCAGGGTGCTGTCGATCGTCGTCTCCGTCAGTTGCTCCGTATAGCCGACCGTGTTCCCCCCACCGCTCAACGTCGGCGCGTCATTCACCGCGTTCACGGTGATGTTGAAAGTCTGGGTAGAGACCGTACCTCCGGCGCCATCGCTCACCGTGAAGGTGAAGCTGTCGCTCGTCGTTTCGCTGCCATCGTGGGTATAGGTGATGCGGTTGTTGTCGAGATCGTCCTGGGTGAACGTGCCGCCGGAGCCGAGCGCGCTGCCGTTCTTGAACACCGTGCCGTGGGCCGCCGCCGTTCCCACCGTGTAGGTGATGGCGGTGTCCGCCTGCTCCGCATCGTTGTAGTCGAGCTGCGTCGCCGTGATCGTGCCGCCGACGCCTTCGTTTACCGTCAGACCCGCGTTGTGATTGAGCGTCGGCGCCGTGTTGGCCGGCGGTGCATTGAAGTCGGCGACGTAGAGCGAGGTATCCAGAGGGTGGTTGTAGTACGTGGTGTGAAGACCGCTCGCGCTGACCTGCAACGCTGTGACAACTCCGCCGGAATTGTTGGCCGCGAGCGCGGCGACCGACGCACCGCTGGGAAGTATCGTGGGGAATGGATCGACCGAGGTGACTGTCGTGGAGCTATTGCTCGGGAAATTGGCGGGATCGACCAGCTTGAATATAGGCGTCGTGCCGTTGTCATAGCCGGCGGTGAATACCTCCAGCAGAACCTTACCATCCGATAGAACGACTGGCTTGATCGCATCGCCCGAGGTGCCGCTGACGGTCTGTACAAAGACCGGGGTTCCCCAGGTCACCGAGCCGCCGCTGACGCCGACCTTCTGGATGTACTGGTTTTCGCCCTGATAGACCCATGCCGATGTCGGCGAGGAAACCGAGACGATGAAGCCGCCGCCAGCAAGGCCGGCGAAGAATTGGCCGCCCGTCGACTGGATCGTGCCCGGTGACGAGAGCTTTCCGCTCTCGGCCGCCGCATAGGTCTGGCGAATGACGAGATGGTCGCTGGAGTCGTAGATTGCGTATTCCTGCGAGTGATAGACGTCGCCGTTCACCGAGTTGCCGAGCCCGATCATGATGTTGCCGTTGCCGTCAACAGCGAGGGCGGTGCCCAACCAGCCGCCAACATTGGCACCGGTGTCATGGTGGAAATTCACACGCGAGTCGGTGGCGGCGCCGGCACTGTTGAAGCGCTGGTAATACTGGTCCGCGCCGTTGCCTTCGTTCCAGCCGACAACGAAACCGCCATCGGCGGTGGCAATGAGATGATGAGAACCGTTGCTGATCGCCGAGCCGGCGGTCGCGTTGAGCGAGGTCCAGCTTCTGGTCACGGTGCCCGAATTGTCCAGCACCTCGTAATAGATGTTGCCGTCGCCGCCGTTGTTGATCCGGTCTTCAACGATAGCGATGCCACCATTTGCCAGAGCGACAGCTTCGATCTGCGGCTGCTGTCCCAACGCACCGGTAGGATCGTTGGCGCCGGTAAAATCGATCGTATGATTGGTGACGACGTTGCTGGTGTCGACGATGGACACCACAACGCTCGAAATGTTGGGGTAGCTGTAGCTGCTGCCAAAAGTCGTATTGCCGTCGTAAAGCGCAAAGTGGCTGCCGTTCGACAGTTCACCGACACCGAACACGATGTCGCCGCCCTGATCGGCGCCATACGTGTAGGTGAAGGTGCCTGGGTCGAACGACGAGTTGCCGCCGGTGTGCGTGTGCACGGCGACCGGCGAAGATTCGCTCCACAGCGAGGTCGGAGGCGGCGCGCCGAACGGGGCTGGCGCCATGGACGATTGCGCGTGAATGACGTCGCCGGTGCTCAGCGCATCGTATGCGCTCCATGAAGAATGGTGTGCTGTGCCGCCGCTGGTGGTCGCGCTGTCGTCCTGAACATCAAGCAGCGATTGCTGGCGCAGAAGCGCCTGATTGTTGAGCGACATTTTGAAAATCCCCACGCGCCATTACACGACAGGCGGCAATCTGATCGAAGTGGCGAAGAGATAAAACCCCTTAAGCGCAATCAATGCGAAATAAATAGGCACATCTATCGTCGGGACTATTTATTGTATGAATGTTTCCACTGGCACCAACGGAACTTCAATACGATCATGCGAAAGTTTCGTGACAAGCTTAACTGTCTTTGCGCTTCGTCCAGATCACGGTGTTCGGCGTATCGATCGCCGCAAAGCCATCGGAGGTTTCGAGGTCCTGCATGCCGGCGGTGCGAATGCCGGACAGCGGTTGGATGTCGTAGACCTCCGTTACCGGATCGGCGATCTCGACAGCGCCGAGCAATGCACCGGTCTTCGCATCAAGCATCGCAATGCCGCAAACAAGGTCTTTGCGCGCGGCCGCGATCGGCGGTGGATTGTCTTTGCGGGAGTCGCGGTTCTTCGACATGCCGACAAAGAGGTAGCCACCATGTTCGCACAGACCGTGGGTGAAACCGGGAAGCGTGGCGAATACCGTTGCGTCACCTGTGCTTCGGTCGACGTGCAACACTTCGCCTTTGCCGCCATTCAGGACGAAGAGTTTATCGCCGATCAGGCGCGGCGAGTGCGGCATACATAATGTGTCAGCCAGGATGCGATTGGTTTCGGTGTCGATGAGAACACCCGCATCGTCCGGCGTGGCGCGCCAGCCGCGTTCGGCGTTGCTCTGCGACAAGGCGGTGACGTAGCGGAGCTGGCCGTCGCGCCACGCCATGCCGTTGAGATGGCAACGATCCTCCGGCCGCAGCTGCGTGATGAACGGGGGCTGCCAGACCGGCGTGAAGCTGAACGCGCCATCGACGCGGCAGACACAGGAGAAATTCGTATTGGCGCCGATGATCGCCGCACCGTCGAACGCAATGTCGTGCATCAGGCATTCGCCGGTGAAATGCAGCTGGCGCGGCACGAAGAAGGCATCGAAGTGGCCGGTGCGGCCGGGATAACTCGCGGCGAGGCGCGCCACATTGGCGAAGACGATGACGGACCGTTTGGTGGAAACCGCCAGCTTGCCGCCGCTAACCGCTAGGCCCATGGGCCAGTTCACCGGCGTGACGTGCGCGGTCAGTGTTCCACCCACGGCGCCAATGAAGGCAACATGGTGCGGCCGCAGGCTGACCACCAGGGTCAAGCCCAGGCGCGCGAGCACATCGACAAACGCCCCACGCTGTGTGAGGTCGATGGTACTCAGCCGTGCACTCGAGGGCTCGCCGGACTGCAAAAGATTCACCGCACACGAATTGCGCGGCAAGTGTAAGGGTAGATCGGGCCGCGGAACAGGAGCCGGGCATCCTTGGTTAGACGAAGTCACCCGTATCCAGCGTGCCGGTGAAACCGTCGAGGCGGATGACGATGTCCTGGCCGTCCTGGTAGCCGGCTGTGCCGTTGGCATCGATCACAAGGAACATCCGCTCGCCGGCCGTCGTCGCGAGAGCGGCGTGGTGGGCGCCGAGGTGGGCCGCGTCGAACGCTGCAGCGAAGTCGTTGTGGCGAACGGCCTGAGTGGCGTCGATGGCGCTGACCGCAAAGGGCAGATCGATGACATCGCTGTCCGCATCGAAGCCAGTGATGGTGTCGAACGAACCGGTCGTGGACTCGTATGCCGCGGTGTAGACGAACGTGTCGCTGCCCGAGCCGCCTTTGAGCTGATCGGCGCCGCCGTGACCGGTGATCGTATCATTCCCGTCGCCGGCCAGGATCGTGTCCGACTGCTCCCCACCGGCGAGCGTGTCGTCACCGGCGCCGCCGATCAGCTTGAAGCGGCCGTCGTTCTCCGCACCGCCGTTGAAGTCGAGGTGGTAAGGCGACGACAGATGCACGCCGGAGACTTCCATCGTCTCGCCCGCCGCCACATTGGCGTCGTCGCTGGTCAATTTGTAGGAGAAGCCATCGTGCAGGACGATGCGTTCGATGCCCGAAACCGTTGAGGCCCCGAACGTGATGCCGGCGCTGTAGTCGCCGTTGAGTGAGAGCGTATCGTAACCGGCGCCGCCGTTGGCCATGTCTTGCGGACCGAAGAAGCGGCCGAAATTGAGAACGTCGTCGCCGTTGTCGCCGTAGAGGCTGTCCACACCCGGGTTACGGCCGTCGAGGATGTCGTTGTCGTCGCCGCCGTGAACGACATCATTGCCCGAGCCGCCGCGCAGGTTGTCGGTGCCCGCACCGCCGTCGAGCGTGTCGTTGCCCTTGCCGCCGAGAAGGACGTCGTTGCCATCGCCGCCGCCGAGCGTGTCGTCGCCGCCAAGGCCCGAGAGCGTATCGTCGTAATCGCCGCCGCGGATCGTGTTGGCGAGGTTGGTGCCGGTGCGCGTCACGGCAGTATCGGGGCCATGGCCGAAGATCACATAGCTGGTGCCGGAGTAGCCACCGTTCGGGCCGGCATAAGGCGCACCGACGATCAGATCGTCGAAGCCGTCGCCGTTGATATCACCGCCCGAGGACACCGAATGGCCTGTCCTATAGCCGGCCGTCACCCCATTGATCGCAAAGCCATTGTCGCCATCGAGGGTGGAAAGATCGAGATTGGCAGCAAAGCCGTCGGCCTTGCCGAAGACGACATAAGATGCACCCGAAGCGTCACCATTCGGGGCCTTCGGAGCACCGACAATCAGATCGTCGACGCCGTCGCCATTGAAATCGCCGGCCGAGGACACGGACCAGCCGCTGTTATCGGAGGCCGCCACCCCGCTGATTTTGAAACCGTTGCTGCCGTCGAGACCGGATAGAAGGAGCGTGGCGGCGAAACCACCGGCCTTGCCGAAAACAACATAAGATGCACCGGAGTAACTGCCATGCGGACCGGCACCACTGGCCCCTACGATCACGTCGGCAAAGCCGTCGCCGTTCACATCGCCAGCCGAAGACACCGAGGAGCCGGCCTGATCGTCTCCAGCCTCACCTTGGATGGCGAATCCGTTGCTTCCGTCGAGACTGGACATATTGAAATGGGCTGTGAAACCGCCCGCCTTGCCGAAAACGACATAAGCTGCACCGGCAAACCTGCTGGGCAGGGATGCGCCGCGGGCTCCAACGAGTATATCAGCGAAACCGTCGCCGTTGACGTCTCCAGCTGACGATACCGCGCCGCCACTAGTATCCCCATCGTTCTCACCGTCGATCGCAAAACCGTTGTTTCCGTCAAGGCTGGACAGGTCGAGCGTGGCGTCGAAGCCCGAAGCCTTGCCGAAAACCACATAGGACACCCCGCCAAGGAAGCCGAGCGGCGCGCTGGCATCAGCTTCAGCGGCGCCGACGATAACGTCGGCAAAACCATCGCCGTTGACGTCCCCGGCCGAGGAGACGGCGCTAGCGCTATTATCGTATGCCATCACGCCGTCGAGCCGAAAGCCGTTGCTGCCGTCAAGGCTCGAGAGGTCGAATGTCGCGTCGAAACCATCCGCCTTGCCGAACACGACATAGGACGCGCCAGTAGCGAAGCCATGCGTGTTGGCGCTTGGCGCACCGATGGTCACATCCGCAAGGCCGTCACCGTTGACGTCACCCGCCGAGGCAACCGACCAGCCAGTCCGATCATATGCCGTTACGCCGTCGAGCCGAAAACCGTTGCTGCCGTCAAGGCTCGAGAGTTCCAGTGTTGCGCTGAAACCATCTGCTTTGCCGAACAACACATAGGATGCGCCCGCATGGTACGGGCCGGCGCCAAAGGCGCCGACGATCACATCGGCGAAGCCGTCGCCGTTGACGTCCCCCGCAGAGGAGACGGAAATACCAGACTGATCGTATGCCGCCACGCCGTTGATCGTGAAACCGTTGCTGCCATCCAGCGAGGACAACTCGAAGACGGCGGGATATTGGGACATGGGCGAGCTCAACTGTTCTGGACGGAATGCGATTTGCGGCAGAGCGGATCACTGCGCGGCAGCACCATAAGCGGGGCTTCCAGACCGGTCGTATTTTGTATTTATATGGCCGCCATTCACCGCGTGAATGGTTTTGTCCGGAGACGTCATCCACCGCATGCCCAGCAAGTCCCTGCGTAACCTCGACCTGAACCTCATGGTCGTGTTCGAGGCGATTTACGCCTCCGGCAATATCAGCCACGCGGCGACGCATCTGGGTATGACGCAGCCGGCCGTCTCCAACGCCCTCGCCAGACTGCGCGGCCTGATGGACGATCCGCTGTTCGTGCGCGCCAAGCGCGGCGTCGCGCCGACGCTCAAGGCGCGGCGAACGATCGGGCCGATCCGGGATGCGCTGAAACTGATCGGCAAGCAGATCCATACCGGGGAGATCGATTTCGCGACCTATGAACGCGATTTCCGGATCATTCTGGCCGACCCGCTCGAACCGATCGTGATGCCGCCGGTGATCAAGACGATCGTCGAACGGATGCCGGGCGTCACGCTGGAATGCCTTACCGGCTATCGCACGAATTTCGTCGAAGAGATCGTGGAGGGTACGGTCGATCTTGCCTGTTTCATCTTTCCCATTCTACGGCCGGACATCATCACCGAACCGCTGGGGGAGATGGATGTCGTGATCGTGGCCCGCAAGGGGCATCCGGCGTTCGTCAAAAAGATCACGGCGGCGGAGTTCGCGAAACTGAAGCACATCGTGCTGACGCCCGAACTGCGCAGCGTCGTGCAGGCCGATCAAAGCATGGCGTCGCAGGGGACATCGCGCAAAGGCACCTATACGGTCAGCAAACTGTGGTCCTTTCCGCCGATGATCGAGCGAACGGACCTCGTCGGGATACTGCCGCGCTGGTTCGTGCAAGAAGTCAGCCGCAACTTCGAGATCGAAGCCCACGAGATGCCGGGACCGCTGTCCGATCAGTACTTCTACCTGACGTATCACACGCGCAACGTGGATGACGCCGGGCACCGCTGGCTGCGAGAGTCCATAACGCAGGCGTTCCGCGCCAAGACGGGCAGCGCCGCGACGGCAAAGCCGGCCGGCACCTAACCGTTCGTCAACGCCGACGCACAGACACACCGGGCATAGCCAGTACCCGCTTTGCAAGCTTGGAAAAGGATGGTCCCCGGCTTGACTCCCGCGGCCGCATGACTAAATACTAAACCGAATGGTAAAGTGTCAGGAGCAAGCCCTGGATCGCATGTTTGCCGCTCTGTCGGATCCGACGCGGCGGGCGCTGCTGTCGCGGCTCAACGATCTGGAGCGGGCGAGCGTCAGCGATCTGGCGGCGCCGTTCGACATGACGTTGCCGGCGGTGATGAAGCACATCGATGTGCTGAGCGATGCCGGCCTCATCGTGCGCAGCAAAACGGGACGCACGGTGACGTGCGAACTGCAGGCCGAAGGGATGGAGACGGCGGTGGAATGGCTCAATCGCTATGCCCGGTTCTGGTCCGGCGCCCTCGATCGCCTCGCACTCTATGCCGAGAAGGAAGAGCAGAAATGGCAACAACAGCATCAGCCGTCGCCGCCAAGCCCAGCCTCACCATCAAGCGGCGGATCAAAGCCTCGCCGGCGACGCTCTACCGGGCGTGGCTCGAGCCGCAAGGGATAGCGCTGTGGTTCGGTGCGCCGGATGCCGCCGAATTCAGCGCCGATGTCGATGCGCGGGTCGGCGGGCGCTACTTCCTGCGCTCGGTCGATACCAAGGGCGAGAGCATGGGCGTGGGGGGTGAGTATCTCGAAATCGTGCCGAACGAGAAGATCGTTTTCAGCTGGGCGTGGCAATCGACACCGGAGCGCGTGTCGCAGGTGACGCTGACGTTCAAGCCGGACGGCGCCGAGACGATCCTGACGCTGACGCACGAGATGTTTGCCGACGAAGCGGCGCGCAACAATCACATGGGCGGATGGACGTTCTCGCTGGACCGTTTCGCCGCGCACTACAACAACGGGTGACGCCATGTGCTGTGCGATCGTTGCGATGTTGCTGGCGCTGTTCCCCGCATGGACGGGCGGACGCGATGCGGTGGTGCGGTGGCTCTCGAATGTGCGCCACGTGGCCGCGATGGGCGGCGCGATGATCGCGCT
>DATAHD010000211.1:0-1916 GCA_036263395.1 Rhizomicrobium sp.
CTCAAGCCCGGCGAAGTGTGGATCACGCACGGCAATGAAGAGTCGCTGCTGCGCTGGTGCGAGCTGAACGATCAGAAAGCGCGCGCCCTCTCGCTGGTCGGCTACGACGAAGACGAGGGCGAAACGTGAGAGCCTTCGCCAACCTGCTCGATCGCCTCGCGTTCACGCCGGGCCGCAACGGCAAACTCACCCTGCTCAAAGACTATCTAGGTGGCGCGCCCGATCCCGACCGCGGCTGGGCTCTCGCGGCGCTCACCGGTGTGCTGTCGTTCGATGCCGCCAAACCGGCGTTCATCCGCAAGGCGGTGGAGGCGCGCGTCGATCCGCTGCTCTTCGCACAGTCTTACGATCACGTCGGCGATCTCGCGGAAACCGTCGCGCTGATCTGGCCCGCAAAGCCCGGCGCCAATCGCGAGCCCGATCTGTCGGAAGTCGTCGAGGCTCTGCGCACCGCCAGCCGCGCCGATGTTCAACGCCTGCTCGAGATGTGGCTCGATGCGCTCGACGCCGATGGCCGATGGGCCTTGCTCAAGCTTCTCACCGGCGCGCTCCGCGTCGGCGTCTCCGCGCGCCTCGCCAAACAGGCGCTCGCCAATCTCGGCGGCGTCGATGTGTCGGAGGTGGAAGAGGTCTGGCACAGCCAGCTGCCGCCCTACGAAGACCTTTTCGCCTGGTTGGAGAAGCGCAGCGAGAAACCGTCGCCCAACGCGCCCGGCCGCTTCCGCCCGGTGATGCTGGCGCAGGCGATTGATGAGGACAAAGACTTCGCCACCTACAAAGCGGAAGACTATTCCGCCGAATGGAAGTGGGATGGCATCCGTGTGCAGGCAGTGAACGAACGTGGCCGCCGCGCCCTCTACAGCCGCACCGGCGACGACATCTCCACCGCCTTTCCCGACGTGATGGACTTCCTCTCCTTCGACGGCGTGATCGATGGCGAGCTTCTCGTCATCCGCGATCATCGCGTCGGCTCGTTCGGCGACCTGCAGCAACGCCTCAACCGCAAGACCGCGGATGCCAAGCTGCTCAGCAAATTCCCCGCCGGCATCCGCGCTTACGATCTGTTGATGGACGGCGACGAAGACACCCGCGCCTTGCCCTTCGCCGAGCGGCGCAAGCGGCTCGAGGCGTTCATCGCGCGCGCCAACTCTCCGCGCCTCGATCTCTCGCCGCTGCAACCGTTCGCCTCGTGGGAAGAGCTGCGAGCGTTGCGCGCCGATCCACCGGAGGGCGATCCGCAGATCAGCGAAGGCATCATGCTCAAGCGCTGGGACTCGACCTATGAAGCCGGCCGCCCCAAAGGGCCGTGGTTCAAGTGGAAGCGCGATCCGCATCTCATCGACGCCGTGCTGATGTATGCGCAGCGCGGTCATGGCAAACGCAGCGGCTTCTACAGCGACTACACCTTCGGCGTCTGGCGCGAAGACACCAATGGCGATCGCGCGCTCACGCCCGTCGGCAAAGCCTATTTCGGGTTCACCGATGAGGAGCTGAAGCAGATCGACAAGTTCGTGCGCGACAACACGACAGAGCGTTTCGGTCCGGTGCGCTCGGTACGCGCCGACAAAGACTTCGGCCTCGTGCTCGAGGTCGCATTCGAAGGCTTGCAACGCTCACCGCGCCACAAGTCCGGCGTCGCGATGCGCTTCCCGCGCATCAACCGTATTCGCTGGGACAAGCCATCGCGCGAGGCCGATGAATTGCCCGCGCTTGAAAGAATGCTCGAAAAATAAGCATTATTTCGCTTTACCAAGGATCGATTGTTGCGATGCAAACCGCGATTTTGTCTTGAAAGGATTACGTTGCGAGAGCACCATTTATCCACAGAGCGGGGACTAACCCGACGGGCGAAGAGCCCGAACCGGTTGCTATCGGATCGTCGAAGCACCGGGGTGGAGGCGACAATGCAGGTCAAA
>DATAHD010000212.1:0-1849 GCA_036263395.1 Rhizomicrobium sp.
TCGCCATCAATCTCGAGCACATCGGCGACATCGTCGACAAGAATTTGATGGAGCTGGCGGCCAAGAAGATCAAGAACCGCTGGAGCTTCTCGGAGGAGGGCGCGGCGGAATTGCAGGACTTCCACGCTCGCGTCGTCGACAACCTGAAGCTCGCTTTCAGCGTCTTCATGTCCGGCGACGCGAAGATCGCGCGGCGGCTGGTCGAGGAGAAAGTCGCGATCCGTGAGGCCGAGCGCGCCGCGGCGGAGAACCACTTCGCGCGCCTGCGCGAAGGGCTGACGGCGAGCCTCGAGACGAGCTCGCTGCACCTCGATATCCTGCGCGATCTCAAGCGCATCTTCTCGCACATCTGCGCGACGGGCTATCCGGTGCTCAAGGCCGCGGGTGAATTGCAGCCGAGCCGGTTGAAGGTGCTGGAATCGCCGGACAGCGCGAGCGGCAAGCTGGTCGGGGAGCAAATGCGCTAGGTTACGGTGTCGCCGTATGCGTCAGTTTCGCCCGTTCGCGCGCATGGGTCTCGATGTGGTCGATCAAACCGATCAGAAACGCTGAGACGAACATCGCCAGAGTGAAGCCGAGCACGCCGAGCGCCATGGCCTTGTTCTTCGGCGCCGCTTCGGCCACGAGTGCGGCGCCGGTGGCCGGCACCGCTATGTCGAGGCGAGCGAGACGCCTCTCCTCCGTACGCTCCTCCTGTTTGCCCCACATGTGCAGCACGACGATCGCGGCGGCGAGGCACATCATGCTGCTCGGGACCCAGATGACGAAGCCGCCGACGGTCTCGTCGATCAACGGATGCACGCCGAACATGCGTCCGACAACGTCATAGGCGGGATAGAGCACTTCGCCTTTCAGGGTCGTGTAGGCGCCGAGGGCGATGTGCGGCAGGACCGCCGCCACGAGCATCATCAAACGGACGCCGTGGCTCGCACCCGCGGGGGATGGCCGTGTGTCGAAGACGCGCCAGAAGAACATCAGCCCCGCGGCCAGCATGGTCACGTGCATCGTATAATGGATGCCGTCATTGAGCAGCGCCGCGTCGTGGTACGGCGGGTATTGCCAGATCGCCAGAGAGGCGATGAACAGCGCCGTCACGGGCACTGGCCGCATCAGAAAACCGAAGATCGCGCGAATGGCGCGGCTGCCCGCCAGGGGCGCCAGTGCGCCACGCCGTAGCGGGGCGGGCAGCCCGCTGATCAGCATCGCCTGTGGCGCCGACAGCGCAATTAGCATCGGCGCGATCATGCGTAATAGGAGATGCTGGATCTGGTGCATCGCGAACAAATGCTCGGCCATGTGATCGATTGGCGTCGCCAGTGCGATGAATACGGCGGCGACGCCGGCAAAATAGGCCGCGTCGCGCCACGGCCGCTTTGCTGCGGCCCGCCGCCGCAGAATGCCCGCGATGTAAATGCCTGTGGCGAGTACCGTCGCAATGACGATGTCCGGTGTCAGCGACCACTCGTTCCAGATGAGCGCGCCACCGGCTTCGTGCTCGGCATGCGCGACGGCCGCGCCCGGCAGGCCGAGAATTGCGGTGGCGAAAACAAAGGCGACGAACGGCAATTGGGCGCGAGACACGGGGGCGAGGTTCCCATCGTCGACATATCGCCCTTACGTGTTGCTAGACCTTGAAGCAGCCGCGATCAACCCGCAAAATAAAATGGCCGGGCAATTGCCCGGCCATCCTGCATTTAACGTCGTCTGCGGCGCTCAGTGCGCGGCGATCGCATCCGGCTGGTGCGGCTGCTCCATCGCGGCCATGCGGTTCTTCACCGCCTTCTGCACCTTCTCGAACGCACGCACCTCGATCTGGCGCACGCGCTCGCGCGACACGCCGAACTCGGAG
>DATAHD010000213.1:0-7558 GCA_036263395.1 Rhizomicrobium sp.
GAGCGCATCGGCGATCTCGCCAAGAACATCGCCAAGCGCGCCATCGTGCTGAACCGCGAACCGCCGATCCGCCTGACGCAGTCGCTCGCGCGCATGGGCCGTCAGTCGCTGGCGCAGCTCAAGCTCGTGCTCGATGCCTATTCCGATCGCGACGCCGGCGGGGCCGAAACGGTATGGCGTCAGGACGGCGAAATCGACGAGATGTACAACAGCCTGTTCCGCGAACTCCTCACCTACATGATGGAAGACCCGCGCACGATCGGCCTGTGCACCCATCTGTTGTTCGTCGCCAAGAACATCGAACGCACCGGCGACCACGCCACCAACATCGCGGAGGTTGTCTATCACATGGTGAAGGGCGGTCATCTGGCGATCGACCGGCCGAAAGCCGACACGACCAGCGAAACCAACATTCCGTTTGCGAGCAAAACGTGACCAACGTTAAGCCGACGATCCTTGTTGCCGAAGACGAAACAGCGCTCATAACGCTGCTGCGTTACAACCTCGAACGCGAAGGCTATCGCGTCGTGGAAGCGGTCGACGGCGAAGAAGCGCTTTTGGTGGCGGAAGAAGAAAAGCCGGACCTCGTCCTGCTCGACTGGATGCTGCCGCAGCTTTCAGGCATCGAAGTATGCCGCCGGCTGCGGTCGCGCCAGGAGAGCCGCAACGTGCCGATCATCATGCTGACGGCGCGCAGCGAAGAGAATGACCGCATCCGCGGCCTCGACACCGGCGCCGACGATTACATGACCAAGCCGGTCTCGATTCCGGAGCTTCTCGCGCGCATCCGCGCCGTGATCCGCCGCATCCGTCCGGGTCTCGCCGAAGACATCGTCAAGATCGGCGATATCGAAATGGACCGCGCCGCGCATCGCGTCCGCCGCAGCGGCAAGGAAATCCACCTCGGCCCGACCGAATACAAACTGCTCGATCATCTGATCCAGCATCCGGGCCGCGTCTTCAGCCGCGAGCAACTGCTCGATGCGGTGTGGGGCAGCGACGTTTATGTCGAAGCCCGCACTGTCGACGTCCATGTTGGCCGCCTGCGCAAGGCGCTCAACGTCGAAGGCGTCGGCGACCCCATCCGCACCGTCCGCTCCGCAGGTTACGCCCTCGACGAGACGTTCGTCGCCTAGAGCAGCTTCTCGATCGGCTTGGCGAGGTCTTCCGGTTTCGTCGTCGGGGCGAAGCGGTCGACGACCTTGCCGTCCTTGTCGATCAGGAATTTCGTGAAATTCCATTTGATGTTCTTGGTGCCGAGCAGGCCGGGCGCTTCATCCTTCAGCCAGTTATAGAGCGGATGCGCATCGGCGCCGTTGACGTCGATCTTCTCGAACATCGGGAAGCTGACGCCGTAGTTCTTCATGCAGAACGCGCCTATCTCCTCCGCGCCGCCCGGCTCCTGCGAGCCGAACTGGTTGCAGGGGAAGCCCAGGATGACGAGGCCCTTGTCCTTGTTCTCCTCATAGAGCTTCTCCAGCCCCTCATATTGCGGCGTGAACCCGCACTTGCTCGCCGTGTTCACGACGAGGATCGTCTTTCCCTTGAAGTCGGCGAGATCGACATCGCGCCCGTCGAGGCTCGTCGCTTTGAAATCGTAGATGGTCGTCATCGGCAAACCTCGTCAGAAGAATTCATCGAGCAGGCGAAAGAAAATATAGACGTTTTTCGTCCAGCACCGGCAGTGAATATTCGCGCATAAGGATCGCGCGCGCGTCAAGCGTGGGAAAGTTGTACGCCGCGGAACGCAGGAACAGCGCGAAATCCTGATACGGATCGGCAACACCGGCGCGGCCCACATCGATCAGACCTACCGTATCGTCATCCATCAGAATGAAGTTCGGCATGCACGCATCGCCATGTGTAACGGCAAGTGTGCCGTCTGCCGGACGCACCGTCAGCATCTTCTCGAACAGTGCCGTGGCGGTCATGCCCGCATGTTCGTCATCGAAGTCGCTTTCATCTACGGCGCCTGCGGCGACGTTCGCCCGCGCCAGCGCGATCTTCGTCTCCATGCGCTGATCGAGCGGGCAGTCGCGAACCGGCAGGGCATGCATCGCCGCCAGAGCCCGGGCGATGCGCGCGACGCCGTCTGCCTGCTGCGCCTGCGGCAGCTCATAGACCAGGCACCCGCACAATTCTTCCATCACCAACGCTGCCTGTCCGTCGATGATGCCCGACCACAGAACAGCTGGAGAGCGGATGCGTCCGTGCAGCCAGCGCAGCGCCGCCACTTCATCGAACAACGCCGTGTGATCGCGTTCCGTCGCGCCGGCGATCTTGAGAACAGCACCGCCGCCGCGCAGCACCTGCGCACCCGAACGCCCGGTCGTGATCGCGTCCAGCGGCCCGCGCGGCAAACCGGCGGCTTCAAGAACACGCTGCGCGATATCGGAAGGGCCGTCGCTCATGGCGAAGGAGATAACGCGCCCGCGCAGAAAAGTGAAAGCCGCACGCGGGCATCACCGCGCACGGCTTTCGTAATTACATCCAGGAAGGCCAGCGAGCCTTAGCTCGCCAACCGGCCGCGATCGCGACGGTGGCTCTGCTGCGGTTGGTAGGCCTTGCGCGCATGCGCCTCGCAATACGGCGAACCGTTCTTCGGTTTGTGGCCGCAGAAGTGGAAGTCGTTCTCGCTCGGATCGCCCACCGGCCAGCGGCACATGCGGTCATTGACCGTCAGCACCGTCACATGGCTGCCGTTGTCGAAGGTCACGGGATCTTCCTCAACCACCGGCGGCGGCGGGACATAGGCCCGAACCACGGCGCGCGGCGCGGACGGCAGGCGCGGACGGTCGGAGCGTGTTGGCGTCGCCCGGCCGGCGAGCCCCAGACGGTGCACCTTACCGATAACAGCGTTACGCGTTACGCCACCCAATGTCCGGGCGATCTGGCTGGCGGAAAGTCCTTCTGTCCAAAGGCTTTTCAGCTGCTCTACCCGTTCGTCTGTCCAACCCATGGGCTGTCTCCCTCGAGGCTTAGGCCACAAGATATCGTAAACAACGCCGCAAGGCTCACAAGAGATGCGGGGCATTCCCTACCCCTTGTCCACAAGAATGAGGCCTGTGGACGATTTGGTTCGGTGTAACGGAAGTGTTCTCCAGAGAGCTTCTCAGGCTCAATGTAGGAACAAAATGGGACTTTTCAACCGCCGGCGACCGTCAGGCCCGGTTGCGAGCCACCCAGTCGCGGAAGCTGGCAACGCCGGCTTCCAGATGGGAGAGCGGCCCAAGCACGGCATCGGCGGACTTCAGACCGCTCTGTGTCCGCTCGCACATCGGAATGTCTTCCAGATGGACCGCCATCAATTGCGCCTTGGAGGCCTCAACCGCGGCGGCGTCGGCCGCAATCTCTTCCGGAAACAGACCGATGATGTCGAGCGCAATGCGCTCCGGCCCCAGCGGCGTCATGCGATACCAGAAGGCCGACGTCGCCGGCTCCGACAGCGCAAACAGGAATGTCGGATAGATCACGTAGACGCTGAAGGTGCCGAAATCCGGATGCGACGAGTGGTGCAGTTCGATCCATTTGTCGTTGCTCGCCGTCGCATCACTCTCACCGCCGGGCCAGATCTGCTGCAGCGTCTGCACGTGGGCGCCGATGTGGTGATACGACTCAGCAAAGTTCTCCAGCATGATTTTCCAGTTCCATGCATGGTCGAATGTCAGCCGGTAGCCGATGCGCCAGCGAGAGAGTTGCTCCGGCTTCAGCTGTGCCGCGAGCGGCGCCAGCATCTCGGAGAGCGGCGGCGCGGTGTGGTCCAGATTGACGAATACGAACCCGCCCCATTCTGCCACGGCATAGCGCGGCAGGTCGCAATTCGGCGTGCTCTCCATGAACGGCGCGGCCACAAGCCGCCCATCCGAAGCATACGTCCACAAATGATAGGGGCAGCGGATCAACGCGCCGCTCGCCGTGTCTTCGACCAGCGTCAGGCCGCGGTGCCGGCACACATTGGACACCGCATGCAGCGCGCCGTCGTCATGGCGCGTCAGCAGCACGTCGGTCGTCGCCACCTGCACCCGCTTCTGTGTGCCGGGCAGCACTTCATCGACCCGGCAAGCCGGCACCCATCCACGCGCGAACAGCGGCAACTCCCGCGCGAAGGCATCGGGTGCATAGAAATCGGCAGGTGTCAGAAGCATTGCGGCAAGTACTCAATTATTCGACGGCATAGTAGTTAAACCCAGCGGAAAAGTGGTCGCATACATTCTTTGGAAAAAGCATCCCACCGCCACTGCACAAATGAACCTGAGAGCGAGCTCGGCTATGCGCGGCATCGTGATTGAGCAGATGCCCAACACCTGAGGGGAGCGCCGGCTGTGCTTGTTTCCGCCGCGGAGAGTTCCGGCCGTCGCGCCCGGTTGCGCCGCGGGGCATGGCTGTTTAGCTTGCCGCCAGCCAAACAATCAGGGAGAGCAAAATGGCTGTGGGTGTTGTTGCGACGATCAAGATTCAGGCTGGCAAGAACGCGGAGTTCGAAGCCGTCGCCAAGGAGATGATGGCCGCCGTCCGTGCGAACGAGCCGGGCAACAAGTTCTACAATTTCTGCAAGTCGAAGTCCGACGACACCGTGTATGTCGTGATGGAGATGTACGACGACCAGGCCGCGCTCGAAGCGCACGGCAAGTCGGACCACTTCAAGACGATCGGCCCGAAGATGGGTCCGTTCATGGGCGGCCGTCCGGAAGTCGCGTACTACGACGCCGTCTAAAGCTTCACGAACGGTATAAGCATCGCTGTCTTGCGCGCGTAGGCGTCATACGCCTGCGCGCCAAGCTGCTCGCGCAGGAAGCCTTCCTCGACGCGGGCCTTCAGATACCAGCCCAGACTCATGATGCAGGCGCCGAGCAGCGAGCCCGGCGTGCCGACCGCTATGGCCGTTGCGAACGATGCGATGATGATGCCGGTGTAGATCGGGTGCCGCACGAGGCGGTATGGCCCCGTGTCGACGATGTAGTGCCCTTCTTTGCGCGTGACATTGCCGGACCACAGGCGGCCGAGATGGATGCGTGCCCACCAGCAGAAGACAAAACCGCCGGCCGTGATGGCGGCGAGCAGCCAGCGCGCATCCTCGCCGGTGTCCCATAGCGGTGTTGCGTGAAGCGGTGCGTCCGGGCGGCTGGAGAACAACAGGAACGCGCCGATGACGGTTACGACACGATCCGGCAATACGGTGATGGTGGACGGCCGTGCTTGGGTGCGACTGCTCCACAGAGCGGCAATCGCCCACGATCCGGCCCAGGCGGCCCACAATCCATAGATGACGTGCAGCGGGGCCAACGGGCGACCCTCAGGCGGCTACACCTCAACAGATGGGGCGCGCTGCCTCAGAAGGCAAGCGCGTTCGCCTGTTTCACCAGTGGCAGCTTACGGATGGTGTCCAGCACCTGCTCGCTGATGCCGCCGTCCACTTCCACCAGGGCGATGGAATCCTGCCCCGGGGCGCTGCGGCCGAGCGTGAAGTTCGCGATGTTCACCTGCGAGTCGCCGAGCAAGGTGCCGAGCTTACCGATGAAGCCGGGCTTGTCCTCGTTGATGACAAATAGCATGTGCGGCGCGAACTCTGCGTCGAGGTTGATGTCGCGCACCTGGATGAGGCGCGGACGGCCATCCGCGAACACCGTGCCGGCCACGCGGCGTGTTGTGCCATCGGCGAGAGTCGCGGTGACTTTCATATAGCCTTCATAAGCACCCTGTTGCGGGCGGCGCGTCTCGCTGATCTTGATGCCGCGTTCTTTGGCGACGACCGGTGCGTTGACCATGTTCACGCCCGAGAGCTGCGGCTTCAGGATGCCGGTGATCGCAGCTTGCGTGAGGGCGCGCTGATTGAGTTCGGCGGCGACACCTTCGTAGAGAATCTCCACCGACTGGATGCTGGTGCTCGTCACCTGACCGGCGAAGAGGCCGAGGTTCTGGGCCAGTGCGATCCACGGACGCACCTTCTGGGCTTCCTGCGCATTGATCGACGGCATGTTGAGCGCGTTGGTGATCGCGCCGGTGAGCAGGTAGTCGGAGATCTGCTCCGCAACCTGGAGCGCGACGTTCTCCTGCGCTTCGCTCGTTGAGGCGCCGAGATGCGGCGTCGCCACGACCTTGTCGTTGCCGAACAGCGCGTTGGTCTTGGCGGGCTCTTCCTCGAACACGTCGAGCGCGGCACCGGCGACGTGGCCGCTGTCGAGCGCGGCTTTCAGCGCCTTCTCGTCGATCAACCCGCCGCGGGCGCAGTTCACGATGCGCACGCCCTTTTTCATCTTGGCGATCGCTTCGGCGGAGATGATGCCGCGCGTCTCGTTCGTCATCGGCGTGTGCAGGGTGATGAAATCGGCACGGGCGAGGAGGTCGTTGAGTTCGACCTTCTCGATGCCGAGGTCCCGTGCGCGCTCTTCCGACAGGAAGGGATCGAACGCGACTACCTTCATCTTCAGGCCTTTGGCGCGGTCGGCGACGATGGACCCGATGTTGCCGGCGCCGATCAGGCCGAGCGTCTTGCCGTAGAGCTCGACACCCATGAAGCGGTTCTTCTCCCACTTGCCGGCATGCGTGGAGGCGTTGGCGGCGGGAAGTTCGCGGGCCAGCGCCATCATCAGCGCGATGGCGTGCTCGGCGGTGGTGATGGAGTTGCCGAACGGCGTGTTCATCACGATCACGCCGGCAGCGGTGGCGGCCGGGATGTCGACATTGTCGACGCCGATACCGGCGCGGCCGACGACTTTCAGCTTCGTCGCGGCCTTCAGCACATCGGCAGTGAGCTTCGTGGCCGAGCGAATCGCGATGCCGTCATATTGATCGACGATCTTCAGCAACTCTTCTTTGGAAAGGCCGGTCTTCACATCGGCTTCAACGCCGCGCTCTTTGAAGATGGCGACGGCGGCATCGGACAGTTTGTCGGCGATAAGAACTTTGGGCATCTCTTGCTCCATGAAGTGCCCCCACCCGATCCGCTTCGCGGATCGACCTCCCCCGCGAGGGGGAGGTGATGAGTGGGGCTGGGGTTCGTTCACCTCCCCCTTCGTGGGGAGGTCGCTCGCGCTTCGAGCGCGAGCGGGTGGGGGCCTAAGCCGATTTCACTTTCGACCAGGCCCAGTCGAGCCATGGCGTCAGCGCTTCGATATCGGCCTGATCGACGGTGGCGCCGCACCAGATGCGCAGGCCCGGCGGGGCCGAGCGATAGGCACCAAGGTCGAGCGCGACGCCTTCTTTCTCCAGAAGGCTCACGATCTTCTTCGCGGCATCGGCCTGCGCGTCTTCCGACAAGGTGGCGAACCACGGATCGACGATCTTCAGGCACACGCTGGTGTTGGAACGCGTTCCCTGCTCGCGGGCGAGGAAGTCGGCCCAGCCGCATTCGCGCACCCATTTCGCGATAACGCCGAAGTTGGCGTGCGAACGATCGAGCAGGCCCTGCAGGCCGCCAAGCGATTCCGCCCAGCCGAGCGCGTCGAGATAATCTTCCAGCGCCAGCATCGACGGCGTGTTGATCGTCTCGCCTTCGAAGATGCCTTCGTTGAGCTTGCCGCCCTTGGTCATGCGGAAGATCTTCGGCATCGGCCATGGC
>DATAHD010000214.1:0-3049 GCA_036263395.1 Rhizomicrobium sp.
CGCGGCTCCGCGTCTCCCGCCTTCGCCCATTGGGCTACGGCGTGGCAAGCCGCGCGACTCCTTCAGTCTCCACCACCGCCGAACTCTCTGCGGCTCTGCGCCTCTGCGCGCCAAATTGGAACGTGTTGCTACGGTGGCCCGTCGGAGAGACGTCCTCCCCCGTCAGCTCGCTGCGCTCATGGAGGGGTGAAGAAGGCGTATTTTTAGAGAATGACTGATTGTAACAACTCAACCGTCACGGTCAAGAGGTTTGTTCGGATTTTTGTGACCATACCCCTCTAAGAAAGTACAGATAGAGGTGGTCGCTTCTGTTTTTCCAGGAAAACGGGGAAAAACGGAGGCAAGTTATCGGGTCGAAAACCGATCAAACATGCCGATTTTCGCAGGCACCTTAGGCGCTTGGCGGGGAGATTCAGGCGGTTGCGTTGTAGATCATCGCGCCAGCGGACTTGGGGGCGGCGGTTGGGGTGCGGCCGTAGGGGCGGATTTGGGTGCGGCGGCGGTCGACCTCTTCGGCGACGGCGTGGATCATGCCCTCGCTGGCGTTGCGGACGCGGGTCAGCATGCGGGCCTGGCGGGTGAGGACGTCGCGGAATTTGGCGGTGGTCGCGGCGAGCTTGCTGCGCAGGTCGGCCGGCGCGGCTTTCGCGATGGGGCCGGTGATGCCGGCGGCTTCGCGGGCATAGAGCGCGGCGAGCTTCTGGACCTCCAGATCGATCGACTTCATCTGCTGCGGCTTGCCCGCTTCGAGCGCTGTGATGTCGGCTTCGAGGGCCGCGATCAAACGCTCGGTCATGCCGATGACGCGGACGATCTGGTCGGTGCTCATTGACGTTTTCCTGTGGCGGAGGCCGCGGCTGAAACGGCGAAGGCGGTGGCGGGATGGGCGGCGAAGATCGGCGCCGTTTTCGGTGTGACGGCGATGCCGGTGTTCGCGGCCGGATGCGCGGTGAACGCCTGCTGCGGCTTCTGGGTCGGGAAGCCTTCGCTCTTCGGCGTCGTGTCTTGGCCCTGCGCTTTCGCGGTGGCTTCATCGCGGGCGCGCTGCTGTGCCTGCTGATGGATGGTGAGAGACTTCACGATGGAATCGGCGATGCCGAAGCCGCCCTGGCTCGCGATGCTCTTGCCGTACTGGTCCAGCATCATGGAGCGGAACATGTCTTCGCCCTGACCGCCGCCGAACGTCTCGTCGGTCTTCACGCCCTCGAACATGCCGCTGAGAAACTGCGAGATGAAAACCGACTCGAATTCCTTGGCGGCTTTCTTCGTCGCCTCCGGCGTCGCGCCGGCCTGCAAGGTCGGCACCGGGGTCTGGCGCGCCAGGCTCATCGCGTTCTGAATGTCGGGCGAGGTCGTCATCGGCGTTATCCGATCACTTCGATGTCGGCCTGCAACGCACCGGCGGCCTTGATCGCCTGCAGGATCGAGATGATGTCGCGCGGGCCGACGCCGAGCGCATTGAGGCCGTCGACCAGGCTTTGCAGGCTCACGCCGCTGCTGACCACGGCCATCTTGTTGCCGGCCGCATCGTCGACCGTGATCGAGGTGCGCGGCACGGTCGTTGTTGTGCCGCCGGTGGAGAACGGCGAGGGCTGGCTCACTTCCGGCGTTTCGTTGACCCGGATGGTGAGGTTGCCCTGCGCAATGGCGACGGTGGAGATGCGCACGTCGCTGCCCATCACGATGACGCCGGACTTGTCGTCGATCACGACCTTGGCAGAGCTGTCGGGTTCGACGCGGATGTTCTCGATGTCGGTGAGAAGACCGACGACGCCGTTCGAATAGTTGGCGGGCACCGCGATGCGCACCGTCGAGGGATCGGTGCTCTGCGCGACGGCGCCGCCGAGATAGGCGTTCACGGCGCGTGCGATGCGCGTTGCGGTGGTGAGATCGGGGTTGTGCAGCGAGAGGCGCAGCTCGTGTTCGCTCGACAGCTGGAAGCCGGTCTCGCGTTCGACGATGGCGCCGTTGGAGATGCGGCCGGAGGTCGGCACGCCGCGCGTAACGCTGGCGCCCTGACCCGACGCGGTGAAGCCGCCGATGGCGAGCGGGCCCTGGCTCAGCGCGTAGATCTTACCGTCGGCGCCGAACAGCGGCGTGACGAGAAGGGTGCCGCCCTGCAGGCTCTTGGCGTCGCCCATCGCGCTGACCGACACATCGATGCGCGTGCCCTGCGCCGCGAAGGCGGGAAGGTTGGCCGTCACCATCACCGCAGCGACGTTCTTGGTCTGCATGGAGATGCCGCGGGTGTTGACGCCGAGGCGCTCCAGCATCGTCTGCAGCGACTGCTGGGTGAAGGGCGCGTTCTTCAGCGTGTCGCCGCTGCCGTTCAGGCCGACCACGAGGCCATAGCCGACCAGCATGTTGTCGCGGATGCCCTGGACGTCGACGAGGTCCTTCACGCGCGAGGCGGCAAACGCCGGCACCGGGAGGGCCAGCGTGACGGCGACGAGGGCGGCGAGGAGACGCTTATATACGGTGCGCATGAGCGGGTTCTGCTCGACAGGGATTTTTCCGCCGATGCTCTTGCCAGTTCTGTGCCGGTTGAGGTGAGGAAAAGTGTGAGTGATTTCAGGTGGTTATGGGGCTTCGGAACTCACTTTGGGCGGACCCGGCAACTTTTTCCCGGCAGGATTGGGTGTTGGGACGATTCTTAACGCGGGGGTCGCGGAGGATAGGCGCAGGGGACGCGGAGAAGAGCTGAGGGGTCGCGGCAGTGTGCCTCCCCGGCCGGATTTACTGGCGGGCTTTGGCCCGCCGATCCAAACCACTGATATCGAACGCGACGCCGAAAGTTACGAAGAACCCCAGCGTCCCCCGCGCCTATCCTCTGCGTCCCCCGCGTTAAAATCTTAAGCCTCGATGGGCGATGCCGTTCTTCCGATAAGGAGGCTCAACAGCGCCGCGAACACCGCTACCAGACCGGCCAGCAGGAAGGCTTCGAGGTATGAACCGGTGAAGCTCCGCGCGAAGCCTGCCAGGAACGCAGCGGTGGCGGCGCCGATTTGGTGGCTGGCGCTGATCCAGCCGAAGATCACGGGGGCTTTGG
>DATAHD010000215.1:0-2202 GCA_036263395.1 Rhizomicrobium sp.
GCCTCGCTGAACTTTCCGGTCGATGAAGGCTGGACCCGCTACAATGGCCTCCAGCAGCTCAGCTACTTCATCACGGTGTTCGTCGCGGCGCCTGTCTCGATCGTCACCGGCTTGATGCAAAGTCCGGCGATTTCCAATGCGCTCGGATGGTTCGGCCGGTTGCTCAACCGGCAGGCGATGCGCTCGGTCCACTTCATCTCGTTTGCCTGGTTCGTTGGCTTCATCCTGGCGCATGGCGCCATGGTGTTGGTCACCGGCATCCGTCAGAACACCAATCACATGTTCGGCGGCGTCCATGACGCCTCCTGGACGGGGTTTCCATTGTTTCTCCTCGCGATGGCCATCCTGCTCGCGGCCTGGCTCGTCGCATCACCTTTGACGATCCGCTACGCGCGTCTCGTGCAGCGCACGGGTGCGTTCATGATTGGTTGGCTCATGGGGCTGGCCGAAGGTTGGGACCCCCGCTCGCAGCTGACCAAGAAGGACATCTCGCCCTACTTCTGGCCCAACGGCACGATGCCGAACTCCAGGGAGTTCGACGATCTCGTGGTGGAGAACTTCGCAAGCTACCGGCTGCGGATCGACGGTCTCGTCGAGATACCGCGGGAGTTCTCGCTGGCCGATCTCAAGGCGATGGCGAAGCAGGAGCAGATCACGACGCATTTCTGCATCCAGGGCTGGTCCGGCGTCGCCGAGTGGGGCGGCGTTCCTATGCGCGATATCCTCGACCTGGTGAAGCCGACGTCCGAAGCCCGCTATGCCGTGTTCTATTCGCTGGCCGACGGCGCCGATGGCGGTCGCTACTACGATGTGCACAAGATCGAGAATATGCGGCATGCGCTGACGATCCTCGCCTACGAGATGAACGGCGCACCGCTCAGCATCCTGCATGGCGCGCCATTGCGGCTACGCTGCGAGAACGAGCTGGGTTTCAAGATGGTCAAATGGGTCGCCGCGATCGAATTCGTTCATGACTTTTCCGACCTCGGCGCAGGCCAGGGCGGCTACAACGAGGACCACGAATTCTACGGCTACCGGATGCCGATTTGATCGTTCATGCAAGCGCCGGCCGTAGCAAAGAGGGCTCGACGGCGACATGAGCGTTGCAGGAGTTGGAACGATGATCGCTAGGAACATATTGCCTCGCGCGCTCGAACACCTCGCCGTGATCGAAGCGGACGCGCCGGTGCAAGCTCTGCTGTCCGAAGTGGAGAATGAAGATGAGTTGCTCCGCGATTACATTGCCAGGGTGGCAATCGGTAAGCTGAGACAAGCGACCATCGTTATTTCCGACATCAACGATGCGTATCTGCGCCGACAACGAATATTTTGAAAGGAGTAGCAATGCCCCGTCAGAAGTCAGATGACTCCAGCCAAGTCATCCAGCGTCAACAGGCGTTATCGAGATGGGAGAACGAAGGAGGGGCCGCTGGTCCCATCGTGGCTGCGGCGACCGACAAAGAACAAATTCCAGCTCCGGAAATGAGCAACGCCGAGCTTGTCGCGCTGCGCGTCCGGGTCATCGCGCTGGAGAATTTGATGATTTCGTTGCTCGCCACGGCATCGGACCAGCAACTCGAAGTGGCTCGCGAAATGGCCGGTTATATCTCGCCAAGGCCGGGCTTTACCCATCATCCGCTGACCTTACATGCCGCAGCCCACATGACTGATCTCGTCGAGAGGTCGTCCCGCTTCCGATGACGTGGAAGCCGTCGATCCGGTGCGACGAACTAGGCTTACGTGCGGAATGGGAGGCGTCTAGCGGCGACTGCTGTCAGCACCAGCTTTGTTCACGCCGCATAGGCATGCGAGACGTGAAGTGGCCCGAGTGGCCTTCGTGCCGCCTGAGTTGCTCAAGACGTCCATTCGCGCATCGAGGCGCGCGAGCGCCTCGACGATCACGGTTCCCGAAGCCGCTGGTGACCTCAACCGCTAAGCTTTGCGCTTCCAGGAGATCAAGCGCGTGGATCTGGAACATTCGTGCCGAAAAAAGGGCGGCACTCCACAGGCGCCGAATCCGGCCAACGGGTCGGCCCTTGTCGCCCATCAGACCGAGGAGATCATTGACCTGCCTCCCGAATCCTGGACCGTTTTGAGCTGGAAAATTCTAGTTTAGGCACGATGGCCGGACGGAGGGTTTTCCATGAAGAGATCGAAGTTCAGCGAGAGCCAGATCGCCTTCATTCTGAGGCAGGCTGAGGA
>DATAHD010000216.1:0-18744 GCA_036263395.1 Rhizomicrobium sp.
GCGAAGTCGATCTCCGGCATGTCTTCAGCGCGCGGCATCGCGTAGTCGGTGAAGCTCGCGGTCAGCAGCTGTGCGCTGTCCGGATCATAAACGGCGTTCTCCAGGATCACCTGGCCCAGGCCCTGCGCGATACCGCCGTGCACCTGCCCGGCAACCAGCATCGGATTGATGATGCGGCCGAAGTCGTCAAGCACGTAGTACTGGATCGGCTGCACATGGCCGGTGTCGGCATCGACTTCCACCTCGCAGACATGGCACCCGTTCGGGAACGTCGATGCCGCACCGTTGAACAGCGCATCGCTGTCGAGGCCGTCGTCAAATCCGGGCAGCTTGTCACGCTTCAGCGCCACCGCGAGTTCGACAACGCCGATCTCGCCGCCGCCATCCGCAACGCGGAATTTGCCGACGCCATCGACCACGTCGAAACCGACATCCTTGCCGCCCGCCTGCAGCACCTGGCCGGCTGCCGCTTTGCCCTTCTCGATCACCTTGTCGGATGCTGCATACAGTGCACCGCCGCTCATGTTGAGCGAACGCGAGCCGCCGGTGCCGCCGCCGTTGACCCAGTTGCTGTCGCCCTGTTTCACGGTGATGGACTCGAACGGCACGCCGAGTTTCTCGGCGACGAGCTGCGCGAACGCCGTCTCGTGCCCCTGCCCGTTTGTCTGTGTGCCAACCAGCAGCTCAACGCCGCCATTGTCGGTGAACTGCACCTTGGCAGGCTCGCTGCCGGCCGCGGCGGTGATCTCGACGTAATAGCCGAACCCGAAGCCGCGCAGCTTGCCGCGTGTCTTCGCTTCGGCACGGCGTGCCTCGAAGGTGTCCATCCCGGCACGCTTCAGGCCTTCGTCAAGCAGGCGCGGATAATCGCCGCTGTCGTATTCGATGCCCCACCAGTTCTTGTACGGAAGCTCTTCCGGCTTCACGAGATTGCGGCGGCGGATTTCGACGCGGTCGATGCCGGTCTTCGCAGCGCACACGTCCATCAACCGCTCCATCATATGCGCGGCCTCGGGACGGCCCGCGCCGCGATAGGCGTTGATTGGCGCGGTGTTGGAGAAGTAGCCCTTGATGTTCACGAACAGCGACGGGATGCGATAGACGCCGCCCAGAATACGCCCGCCCGCCAGTGTCGGAATGAATGGCGCGAAGGCAGAGAGATAGCCGCCCATATTGGCCGTGCCGGTGATGCGCAGCGCGAGGATGTGGCCATCCTTGTCGAGCGCTGCTTCCGCCTTCGTCCACGTATCGCGGCCATGCTGGTCGGTCAGGAACGCTTCCGTGCGATCCGAAATCCAGCGCACCGGACGGCCGGTCAGCTTCGCCGCGATCAAGGTCAGCGGCTGCTCCGGGTACATACCCGCCTTCATGCCGAACCCACCACCGACGTCGCGGTTGATCACCCGCACCTTCGCCGCATCGAGCTTCAGCGCGCCGCACACGCGATCGCGCAGTCCGCCCGAGCCCTGGTTACCGGAATAGAGCGTGTAGCTGTCCGTCGCCTCGTCGTAGAGGCCGATCGCGTTGCGCGTCTCCATCGAATTCACGATCACGCGGTTCTGGATAACATCGACCTCGGCGATTTGCGCCGCCTTGGCGAAGGCGGCGTTGGTCTCGTCTTCCTTGCCGTCGATCCAGTCGAAGCATTCATTGCCCGGAACGTCTTCGAAAATCGCCGCCGTTGTTGGCGCCACGTCGAGCGTGCCGGCCGCCGGCAGTTCTTCGTAATCGACCGCGATCAGCTCGGCCGCATCGCACGCCTGCGCATAGGTCTCCGCGATCACCATCGCGATCGCTTCACCGGGGAATGTCACCTGCCCCTTGGCGAGCAGCGGCTTACCGGCGCCCTTCGGCGGCTTGCCGTCACGGCTGCGCATTGGGGTGTGATTGGGCATGATGCCCGCACCGAACGCCTCGATGTCATCCTGCGTCAGAACCGCGATAACACCCGGCGCCTCCTTCGCCGCCGCCGTATCGACCGACTTCAGTTTCGCGTGGCCGTAGGGGCTGCGCAGAAACGCCGCGTGGGTCTCGTTGTCGAAATGATAGTCCTCGGTGAACTGCCCTTGCCCCGTCACGAGGCGAATGTCTTCCGTACGCAGTACCGACTGTCCGACGCCAAATTTCATGGAATGTCCTCAAATGCCTGCCGCAAGCCATCCGATTGATCGGATGGCTTGCGTGTGTGCAATGAACGCCCCAAAGGGCTTAGTTCCGATAGCTCGGGTCGATCCGGTCGAGCTTGCGCAGCAGTGCGGGCCACGCGAGGTTGCCCATGCCCATCGCAAACCCGGCTTCGCCCTGCTTGGCTGCCTTATCGGCAACGCCCTGGTTCGTCTTGTTGATGGCAACGCCACCGGCCAGCGCCCGCACCTGCATCGAGCACGAACGCTCCAGGTAGAACATGCGCATGAACGTATCGGCACACGAGGTGCCCAGCGTCAGCGTACCGTGGTTGCGCAGGATCATCAGGTGCTTGTCGCCGATGTCGTGCACGAGACGCTCGCGCTCGTCGAGATCGAGCGCAACGCCTTCATAGTCGTGATAGGCGATGTCCTGATGGATCATCATCGCGTGCTGATCCATCGGCAGAAGACCCTGCTCCTGCGACGCCACCGCGACGCCGTCCGTCGTGTGCAGATGCATAACGCAGTGCGCGTCCTCGCGCTTCATGTGCAGCGCCGAGTGGATGCAGAAGCCGGCCTGATTCACCGGGAACGGCGTCTCCTGGATCTTGTTGCCGTCGAGGTCGATCTTCACAAGGCTCGACGCCGTGATCTCTTCGAACAGAAGGCCGTACGGATTGATCAGGAAGTGATGCTCCGGACCCGGCACGCGGGCGGAGATGTGGGTGAAGATCAGGTCGTCCCAGCCGTTCATCGCCGTCAGGCGGTACAGGGCGGCGAGATTGACCCGCTGCTCCCACTCCTCCGGGCTCACTTTGCCCTTTAGGGATACAACATCGGACGGTTCAGGCATCTTGCGGGCAGCGGCACTCATGGCGGTTCCTTCGGGAAATATCTGGATTCTATAAGAGTGGAGCCGGGCCGGGCGGCTGTCAAATTCCTTACGCTAGGCCACGACGCCAAACCGCAGGCGGTCGGTACGAAGCCCCCTCGCCGGCTATGGATTAGCCTTTTTGACGACGATTTTGTCGTCGGCGCCGAAAACGATGCTGTTGTTACCGGTGGACAGCGCCTGAACCAGCCGGGCCTGCAGCAACGCCGGGTTGCCTTCGTACATGCCGGACGAGTTGGCGAGGCTGCGAAGCACGGCTTGCTCGCCCCGTGCCTGCTCCAGCTGGCGCTGTGCCTCCCTCTTCGCCTCCAACACCGCGGAGAACGCGCGCTTGAGGTTCGGCGGCAGCATGATGTCCTTCACCGCTAGTTGGGAGACCATGATACCCAGCGAAGCCGCTCCGTCTGCCACAGCGGTCTGCAACTTGGCATCGAGTTCGCTCTTGCTTTCGAGCAGTTCATCCATCGTGGTCTGCGCCACCAGATCGCGCAGCGCGATCTGCGCGAGGCTGTAGAGGTCCGACTGAAAGCTCTGCGAGCTATGCAAAGCCCGTACGGGATCAGTCACCTCATAGAACCCAACGAGCGAAATCTTCAGGTTCACGTTGTCCTTGGTCAGAATCTCCTGTCCCGGCAGGCCCATGAGCGTCTTGCGCACATCGACAATCTGCACGTCCGTCATCGATTTGAGATAACGGTAGCGGCCGGCACCCCGAACTGCCGTGATGGCACCGTTCCGATAGAAGATGCCGCGCTGATATTCGTAGATCGTAGTCGTGCCAATCAGACGCAGTGTGCCAAATACGACAACGACAAACGCAACGCCCCAAGCAATCAGCAACGGATCCATTTCGCTCTCATGTTCGCTCGGATATTGCCCCGCGCATCGCAATCGGCCGGGGAGGTTTTACCTGCATGCCTGCTGTCTTGCTTGCATCGAAGCAGACACGCGGAGCAAACCCTTTGCGAATACCATTCTCAGTGGTTGATGCTTCGCCCGGACGGATCGAGATTCGAACCACCAGACATCGCATCCGCAGCCTATTTGATGGCCGACGGCGCCACAAGTTAGGCGTGTCGCTCAACGCACCCGCTTCACAGCCTTCAGCCAACCCTCATAGAGCGCATCGCGCGCCCCGGCTTTGGTGGTCGGCGTGAAGCGGCGGTCGAGCGCCCAGCGCGCGGCGATGTCTTTCGTGTCCTTGAACAACCCCACCGACAACCCGGCGAGATACGCGGCGCCCAGCGCTGTGGTCTCCGTCACCACCGGCCGGTCGACCGGCAGGCCCGTGAGGTCGGCGAGGCGCTGGCAGAACCAGTCGTTCTTCACCATGCCGCCATCGACCTTCAGCGCTCGCGGCGCACCGAGATGGGCACGCTTCATATCCTTCTTCATCGCTTCGAGCAGGTCGCGCGTCTGGTAACAAACCGCGTCGAGCGCCGCGCGCGCGATCTCCGCCGCGCCCATGTCGCGCGTCAGCCCCACAATCGCGCCGCGCGCATCCGGATCCCAGTACGGCGCGCCGAGGCCGGTGAACGCAGGCACGAAAAAAAGACCATCCGCCGCCTTTGCCGTACGCGCCAGCGCCTCGATCTCGTCCGACGAGCGGATCACGCCCAGCGCATCGCGCAGCCACTGCACCACCGCGCCCGCGATGAAGATGCTGCCCTCGATCGCATAGGCGTTGCTCTTCTTCAGCCGGTACGCCGACGTGCCGAGCAACCGGTTCTTCGACGACGGCACACCCTTGCCCGTGTTCACGAGTGCAAAGCATCCGGTGCCGTAGGTCGATTTCACATCGCCCGGCTTGAAACACGCCTGCCCGAACGATGCCGCCTGCTGATCGCCCGCCACGCCAGCGATCCTGATCGCCGCGCCGAACAGCGCCGGTTCCGTCGTGCCGAAATCGCCTGCACTGTCGCGCACCTCCGGCAGCACCGCTGCCGGCACGCGCAGCAGCTTCAGCATGTCCTTGTCCCACGCCAGCGTCTTGAGATTCAGCAGCATCGTGCGCGACGCGTTGGTCACGTCCGTCGCATGCACCTTGCCGCCGGTCAGATTGTAGATCAGCCACGCGTCAATTGTGCCGAACGCCAACTCGCCGCTCTCCGCCCGCTTGCGCGCGCCAGGAATGTGATCGAGCAGCCACTCCAGCTTCGTGCCCGAAAAGTATGGATCGAGCAGCAGCCCGGTCTTCGCCGAAACCTTCGGCTCCCACTTCTTGGCTTTCAGCGTGCGACAGCGCTCTGCCGTGCGCCGGTCCTGCCAGACGATCGCGTTGTGCAGCGGCTTGCCGGTCTTGCGGTCCCAGAGCACCGTCGTCTCGCGCTGGTTGGTGATGCCGATGGCGGCGATATCGCTTGCCGCCACGCCTTTCATCGCCGCACGGCAACACGCGACGGTCGCCTGCCAGATCTCGTTCGCGTCGTGCTCCACCCAACCGTTGTCGGGGAATATCTGGCGCAGCTCGATCTGATGGCTGGCCAGCGGCGTCGCATTCGCATCGAACAGGATGGCGCGTGTCGAGGTCGTGCCCTGGTCGATGGCCAGGATGAAGGGCGGATCGGTGTTCATGGCGGTATCCGGCAGTTGATCTAGCTGAGACGATAGAAGGTGCGTGCCGTGTTGCGGAAGAGGTCCGCTTTCTCATCGGCGCTGGCGCCGGCGGCGATCCGCTTCATCGCGTTCCACAACGCGCGATAGTTGCAGGCGACGCCATCGACCGGGAAATTGCTCTCGAACATGGCGCGCTTCACGCCGAACGCGTCGATGCAGGTCTCCACATAGGGCCGCCACGCCGCCGCCAGCACTTCGGAATTGGGCTTTGGATTGTGCGTGTGATGATCGAACGGCCCAAGGGGCTGCCCCATGCCGCCCAGCTTCACGCTGACGTTCGGCCGCTCCGCCAGTTTGCGGATGTTCTTCGACCATTCGGCGAACACCGCGTCCGCTTTGCCGGCATACGGCCCGATGCCGAGCACCCCGCCGACATGGTCGAGCACGATCTGCGTGTCCGGAAATGCATCCGCAAGATCGATCACCTGCGGCAGCTGCGGATGGTACTGCCACGCATCGAACGACAGGCCGAGGCGGCTGAGATGCGCAAACCCCGCGCGAAACGCACTCGCCTCATACAGCCCCTTCGGCGGCGCTGTGTGACCGCGCGGCACATCCATGTTGTCGTCCCAGGGGCCGGCATCGCGAATACCCTTGAAGCGATCACCACCGACCGCGACGTGCTTCTCCAGCACCGCACCGATCGCATCGCCGCGAATGAGTTCGACGCGCCCGACAATGCCCTCGCACACGCGTGTCGCGCCAAAGAGGCCACTCGCTGACATCGCCGCGACACCGGTCGCAAACTCCGTCTCGCCCAGCGTGCGCAGTTCCTCGGGCCCATCCTTGCGATAGAACGCCGTCGCTTCTAGATAGACGGTGCTCTCGATGTTGTGCCCGCCGCTCGCGATCTCCGCAAGGAACTCCGGCAACAGATAGGTCTCCGGCAAACCAAGTTCGCCGATACCGGGCCAGACATAGAGATGATGATGCGGATCGCAGATCGGCAGATCCGGATCGAGTACGGCTTCGTCGGACAACAGCGTCTCCCCTTCGCGTGCCCTTCGCCTCCGTAAACGAGTCGTAAAGGTGAACGCGGGCTTACCTTAACACGCTGTTAAGTCCATTTTGCTAGCACTGGGAACCGGCGCGACAGGCGCTGCAACGGGGGCGAAAGACCGTGGGTCTGACGGCAGGCGACATGAGCGACATGGGCAGACTGGCACATCTGGTGTCGAACCCCGGCAACGTGAAGCGCGAAGAGCTCTATCTCGCCGTCGCTTCGCTCTACCGCGTGCAGGGCAGCTATCTCAATCCGCGCGAGCGCGAGTTGATGACCGAGATCCTGAAGCGCCTCGCCAAGGATGTCGAAATGGCGATCCGCATCTCGCTCGCCGAACGTCTCGCCGACGATCCGGCCGCGCCGCACGACCTCATTCTCCTCCTTGCCGACGACAGCATCGAAGTCGCACGCCCGCTGATCGAACGCAGCCCGCTGATCTCTGACGAAGACGCCCTCGTCCTTATCGTCGGCGCCGACACCTCGTATCAGGAAGCCATTGCTGGCCGTCCCCATATCGGCGAACCGATCACCGACGTGCTGGCGCGCAGCGAAACCGAATCCGTTCTCGTCACCTTGGTGCGCAACGCGACTGCCAAGATCGGCACCTCTGCCTATGCCGCGCTGGTCGAGAAATCGCGCCAGTTCGCCAGCCTGCAATCGCCGCTGGCGCATCGCCGCGATCTGCCGACCGAGCTTGCCGAACGTATGGCCGAATGGTGCTCCGACGCGCTGAAGAGCTACATCAAAACCAACTTCAAGATGGGCATCGAGGAAATTGGCAGCGCCCTCGCCCAGGCCGAGGACGCCGTCCGCGCCCCTGCGCCGCTGGTGAAAGCTGCGCCGTCGGAAGGCGCCCGCCGCCTCGTCGACAAGATGGCCGGCGCCGGACAGCTCAAGCCCGGCTTCCTGCTGCGCGTACTTCACCAGGGTCAGGCCGACCTCTTCGACATCGCCTTCGCCCGCCTGCTCGACCTGCCGGAAGAGACCATGCGCCGGGCGCTGTATCAGGAAGGCCCCAAAACCGTCGCCCTTGCCTGCCGCGCCGTCGGCATCGACAAGTGCGTGTTCACCACGGTCTACAACCTGTCGCGTCAGGCACATGGCATGAAGGCCGCCCTGACCGGCGAGGACAAGGTGGACGTCGAGGCGATCTTCAACACCTGCAGCAAGCTGGAAGCCAGCAACCGCCTCCGCGCCCAACGACTGAACTAAAGGCCGCAAAGCGTAGGGGTGAAAACCCGCTCATTGCCTGATAGATTCAGGGGATGATCGACCCCTTCGGCCGGCACATTTCCTATCTGCGCGTCTCGGTGACGGACCGCTGTGACTTTCGCTGTGTGTATTGCATGGCGGAGCACATGACGTTTTTGCCGAAGGCGGAACTGTTGTCGCTGGAGGAGATGGAACGGCTGTGCGGCGCCTTCATAGACAAAGGCGTGGAGCGTATCCGCATCACCGGCGGCGAGCCGCTGGTGCGCAAGAACGTGATGTGGCTGTTCGACAAGCTCGGCGCGCGCATTGGTAAGAACGGGTTTCAGGAACTCACCCTGACGACCAACGGCAGCCAACTCGAGCGCTTTGCCCGTGACCTTCACGCCGCCGGTGTGCGCCGGATCAACGTCTCGCTCGACACGCTCGATCCCGCGAAGTTCCGCGAGATCACCCGCTGGGGCGATCTCACCAAGGTTCTGAACGGCATCGACGCCGCGCAACAGGCGAGCCTCGCGGTCAAGATCAACGCCGTTGCCTTGAAGGACGTCAACGAGACTGAAATTCCCCGCATGTTGGAATGGGCGCACGGTCGCGGCATGGATTTCACCCTGATCGAGACCATGCCGCTCGGCGAAGTCGATGGCGATCGCGTGCAGCAATACCTGCCGCTGTCGCGCGTGCGGGCGATGCTGGCCGAGCACTACACGCTGATCGACAGCGACTATCGCACTGGCGGACCGGCGCGCTATGTCACGGTGGAGGAAACCGGCGGCCGTCTAGGCTTCATCACACCGCTCACCCACAATTTCTGCGAAAGCTGCAATCGCGTGCGTCTCACCTGTACCGGAACGCTGTTCATGTGCCTCGGCCAGGAGGATGCAGCGGACCTGCGCACGCCGCTGCGCGCGTCATCGGACGATGCCGTGCTGGCAAGCGCCATCGCCGAAGCGATTTCGCGCAAGCCGAAGGGCCATGACTTCGTCATCGATCGCCGGCATCAGCGGCCGGCCCTCGCCCGCCACATGTCGCTGACGGGCGGCTGACGATGAGCAAGTCCCTGCACTTCGTCGCGTCGGAGACGACGGACGCGCAAAGCGCGCTCACTCTGATGCGTCAGGTACATGCGGATGCCGGGCCAGACGCAGCCGACATCATCGTCGCGCTCGGCGGCGACGGCTTCATGCTGCAGACGCTGCACAATTTCCGCAAAGCTGGAAAACCGATCTACGGCATGAACCTCGGCTCGGTTGGATTCCTGATGAATGAGTTCAGCGAGGAAGGTCTCGACGACCGCCTCGCAGCCGCCGAACAGGCCGTTGTGCATCCGCTGCGGATGATCGCGACCTCAGCGAACGGCACAAAAGAAGCCCTCGCCTTCAACGACGTGTCGCTGCTGCGCCAGACGCGGCAGACGGCCAAACTGCGCATCAGCGTGGACGACAAGGTCCGCATCGCTGAGTTGATCGGCGACGGCATTCTGATCTCTACCCCGGCCGGCAGCACCGCCTACAACCTGTCGGCGCACGGCCCGATCCTCCCCATCGACGCCGACCTGCTGGCGCTCACGCCGATCAGCGCGTTTCGCCCGCGGCGCTGGCGCGGCGCCCTGCTGTCGCACCGCGCGCGGGTCCGGTTCGAGGTGCTGGAGAGCGCCAAGCGCCCGGTCAGCGCCGTCGCCGACGATCTGGAGGTTCGCGATGTCACCGCGGTCGAAGTGGCGGAAGACCGCTCGATTTCCATGACGATGCTGTTCGACGCCGGGCATAGCCTGGATGAACGGATTCTTGCCGAGCAGTTCACCGATTAAGACCTGCACAAGCCGCGCATTGTCATATTCACGACGCGTTAAGCCGCCGCTCTGTAAACTTTGAAACAATCCGGAGCGAACCCGTAACCACGGGGGCGAAGGGTGTTGGGGTTCAATGAGCGGTTATCGCTTCGACAGACTGAAAGTGCTCGTCGTCGACGACAATCCCCACATGCGCAAGCTTGTGGTCGCGATCCTGCAGGCGTTCGGTATCGTCCAAATCTATGAGGCCGCGGAGGCGCAACGCGCCTGGGCGCTGCTGAAGCAGGTTAATCCCGACGTCATCTTCCTGGACTGGATGCTGGAGGAAGGGATGAACGGCCTAGAGCTTGCGAAGAACGTGCGCAATTCGCCGTCGAGCCCAAATCCGTTCGTCCCGATCATCATGCTCACGGGCCACACGCACATCGACCACGTCCGCCAGGCGCGCGACGCTGGCATAAATGAATTCCTCGCCAAGCCGGTCTCGGTGAAGGCCATACTTACGCGCCTTGTCGCCGTGATCGACCATCCGCGTCCGTATGTGCGGACGAAGTTATATTTCGGCCCGTGCCGCAGGCGGCGCGGCCATGACGAGTATCGCGGGCCGGAGCGCCGCACCGATGTCGGAGAAGCGACGGAGAGCACCGTCGATGACGAAGACGATGCGTTTGCTGCGGCGGCAGTGGGCTGAAGGGGAACAGCGTGGCTACGACGAACAAGCTTCCGATCGAAATCTTCATGCCGCCGAACATGCTCAAGGCCAAGGTTGGTGGCCCGAACGTGACCATCGATGCCTCGATGATCCGCCGCGCGGAAGCCGTGCTCGAAGACCTCAAGACGGAGTTTGGCACCTGGATCGCGGCCGATGTCGAGAAGCTCGTCGATGCGCGCGACCGTTTCGCCGCGCTCTGCGACAACGCGACCCGCGGCGAACTTTTCCGCGGCGCACACGATCTGCGTGGCGGCGCCAAGACCTACGAATACCCACTGATCGGCCGCGTGGCGGCTTCGCTGTCGCGCCTGATCGAGGGCACCGAGAAACCCGACGCGATTCCGCTGGCGCTCGTCGATGCGCACGTCCACGCCATCAAAGTGATGCTGCGTCAGGACATCAAGGATCCGTCCAACCGCACGGCGCTCCACCTCGCGGAAGAGTTGGAAGCGCGCGTGACGGAGAGACTTGAGGCCTAGTTACGCGTCCTTCAGCGACGCGCTGGTCTGTGAATAACCGGCGTCGTCGCGGATGCGCAGGATCGGACCATCCGGTCCCTTCTCCGTCCACGGCAACACCATCTTCGGCGGTTCGGCTGCTGCAGCTTTCATCGCCTCAGCCACAGTCTTCGATTCCCCAAGCTTCATCAGATTGAGCTTGGTCGGGAAGATCACGTTCCACTTCTTGCGGTCGTCGATCGCCTGCTGCGGACCGATCCAGACGGAATCCACTGTCTCACGCCCATCATGCATGCCGGTGTGATCTGCCATCGCCGCGGCGAGGAAAAAGTGCGTGTCGAAACGCTTTGGCATGTGATCCGGCGTCACCCAGTGTGCGAAGTGCACCAGCCGGTCGCACGCGAGACGCAGCTTCTCTGTGCGCAGCATCTCCGCGAGCCCGATCTCTTTCTTGTCTAGCTTGCTGCGATAATGGTCGAGCGCCGCCGCGCGCTCGGCCGAGACAAGCGCGTTGGAACCTTCTTCGCGCGCCAGCAGAATTCCCGATTCTTCGAACGCTTCGCGGATCGCCGCCGCGCCGAGTTCGCGCATTGTGGTGTCCCAATGGTCATGGCAGTCCGTCATCTCGTTGAGCGCCGCATCGGAATCGCCAGGTGCCGTCTTGCCGCCTGGGAACACCAGCGCACCCGCCACGAAATCGATCTGGTGGTGGCGCTTCACCATGAACACCTCCAGCCCCCTCTCGCCGTCACGGATCAATAGGACGGTCGCCGCCGGAACCGCTGCCGCCACCGGCTTCTTCGCTTCTTCAGCCATGTTTCCTCGCTTGTTTGGAGGAGAGTCTAACGGGTTGCCGCCGCGACAGCCAAGGTGGCCAGCATGGTGGCGAGCAGGACCGCGAAATAGCCGGTCGAGCCGTTGGCGCGCACGATGAACCCGCTGACCAGCGGCCCCACGATGGAGCCAAGGCCGAACAGCAAGACAAGACCACCGGCCGCCGGCACACGCGCTTCTGGCGCTACGTGATCGTTGGTGTGGGCAACCGTCACGCTGTAGAGCGGGAACGTGGTCGCGCCGAGCGCCGCCGATCCGATCAGCTTGAACACCAGCCCTTCTCCATCGGCCCACCAACCGATCAGCGACGCCACTGCACCGCCGGCGCACATCATCAGGATCGCCGCACGCCGTCCCATGTGATCGGAAATCCAGCCCAGCGGATATTGCGACACCGCCGCGGCGATCATCGCGCCCCCCATGAAGAGGCTCACGCCTTTGACGTCGAAACCGGATTGCTGCGCGTAGGCGGGACCGAAGGTGAAGACGATGCTCCACGCGACACCAGACAGCGCCGTCGTGATCGCGCCCATCGGCGACAGCGCAAGCAGCTTCAAAATGCCGAACGGCTCCGGCGGCGCGCGATGCGGCGCACGTTCCCGCGCGATGAACACCGGGATCGCGCCCAGCGCGAAGATCGCAGCGCACAGCCAGAACAGTCCGCTATCGCGCGGATCGCCCAGCGCCAGCAGCCCCTGCGCCGCGGTCATCGCTGCCATCTGCGCCACCATGTAGACACTGAAGACGCGTCCGCGGATGCGGTTCTCCACCCGTGCATGCAGCCAGCTCTCGAGCGCGACATAGCTGCTGGCCAGCACGAAACCGGAGACAACGCGCAGGATGCCCCAGCTCAGCGGCGTCACATCATACGCATGCGCCACCACCGCGACCGCCGCGAGCAGCGAACCGGCCACAATTACCGACACCTGCCCGATGCCACCAATAATCCGGCGGCTTAACAAGGGCGCTGCGGAGTAGCCGACGTAATACGCCGCCATCACCGTGCCCATGACCGCGACAGAAAACTCCGCCGACGCGCGCAAGGACAGAATGTCGGTCTGCAGACCGTTGGCGATCTGAATGAAGAAGACGGACGCAATGACCGCCCAAACCGATGCTATCGCCGCCCGCATGTGTCCGCCCGCGCGTGCGTCTCGCCACAGGATGCGGGCACGACTCCTCGAATGGCTGAGCGTTTACGAGTTGGCGTTGCGATCCGCAACCAGCGCCGCGGCGGGCGAGACTGCCGAACCCGGTGACATCGACGACAGCAGATCGAGCACGCCCGGCGTCATCATGAACGTCGAACGCGGCATCGAATAAGAGGCAATCCCGCCCGGTGACGGCGCCTGCATCCACGACGGTGCGAGAAGGTCGTAGGCGATGCTGGCAAGCCGCGCATCGCTGTTCGGAGCGCCGCCATAGATCACCGACTGTGCATCCGCGTCGTTATCGTCAGCTTGTACAGGTTGCGGCGTCGACACCACCGGCGTGTCGCCGTGCTTCTTCAGCGCCCAGTTGTAAACCTCGCCCACGCTCTTGGAGGAGCCGTCGGCGTTGTAGAACACGCTGCGGTTGGCGCCGGCGGCGGCAGGGAATGCCTTCGCGGCAGATGCCGACGGATTGTTCTCCGCCATCTGGATCAGGCGGCACGCCGCATCCGATCCCAGAAAATGCGCGGCATAGAGTTCGCCGCCGCAGACATCGCGACCGAGGCTGCTCTGCAGCTTGGCGCGCTGGTCCTGGCTGAACGCGCCACCCATATAAGCGTTGATCTGCGCATCCTTGCGCAAATTGAGAATGGCCTGACGGTCGGCATTGGTGGTGGTGTGATAGCGGCCGTCCGCGCCTTTGGTGATCGCATTGGCATAGCTGCCGAGGCCGTACTGCGCGCCATGCTCCTTGACCATGCCGAGCCATGTCTGCTCGACAAACTGGAACAGGCCTGTCGCGCTCGACGAACTCGACTGCGCGTTCGGCTTCAGGCTCGACTCCCGCATCGCGGTCGTCAGCATGTAGTTGAAGTCCGCCCCGGTCGCCGCGCTCGCCTTCTGCAAGGCCGCGATCACATCGGTTCGGTTGGAGTTTACGCCGTCTGCCTGCATGTCACGCGGTCCGGGTGTTCTGCCCAATCCCTCTGACCGTTACAGGTATGCCAGCATGGTTAACGCTGCCTTAACCGTCCGAGGAGCGCATCCCGGTCCGCTTCGGCATAAGCAACCGCAGCGCCATTACCCCACACCGGCCCCGGCCAGGCAAAATCGCCGGGATTGCGCGCAATGACATGGATATGCAGCTGCGGCACCAGATTGCCCAACGCCCCGACATTGATCTTGGCGCAGCCGGTGATCGCCTTCAGCTGCTCCGACGCGCGTGCGATCTCCTCGGTCAGCGTGACACGGTCGGCAACCGGCAACTGAAATATCTCGGTCAGCGCTTCCCGCCGCGGCACCAGGATCAGCCACGGATAGCGCGCATCGTTCATCAGCAGCACGCGCGACAACGGCCAGTCAGCTACAAGCGCCGTATCGGCGGCAAGACGCTCGTGCAGTTGAAAGCTCATACCTCACCTCTTCGCGCTGGCCCGTGCATACTCGCATCCGCGAATCCGGGGAAGTGGCGGCACGTGCGCATAGGCATCATCGGCTGCGGCGTGTCGGGACAGGCGGCAGCGATCCAGCTCGCGCGTGACGGCCACGACGTGACAGTGTTCGAGCGCTTTGCCTCCGCCCGCCCACTTGGCGCCGGCCTGCTGCTGCAGCCGTCGGGACAGCGCGCGCTCGAACGTCTTGGCCTTCGCGACGAGGCAGAACGCTGGGGCGCTCATGTCCGCGCGCTGGAGGGTCGCAATCCGAAAGGCCGCGTCGTCCTCGAGCTCGACTATCGCTGCGGCGAGTACGGCCTCGGCATCCACCGCGGCGCGCTCTTCAATCTTCTGCACAACGCGCTGCTGACATCCGGTGCCGAGCTGCGGCTGAATTTCGACGTCACTGCCATCGAAAGCCTCGGCAGCAATCCGGTGATCGCCAGCCGCGACGGCGAACGCGCCGACCCGTTCGATCTCGTGCTCGATTGCGCCGGTGCGCATGACGGACTGCGCGACGATCTGAATCTCAAAGTCCGTGCCCCGGTCTATCCCTGGGGCGCGGTTTGGGCCGCCCTGCCCGACAGGACCGGCGCCTTCGCCGATGTCCTGAGCCAGGTCTACGACGCCGCCCACACCATGATCGGCATCCTCCCACTCGGCCGCGCACCGGGCGCCGGCGAAACCCCGCACGTCGCCTTTTTCTGGAGCCTGAAGCGCGACGATTACGACAACCAGAAGGACGCTGGCGTCGAGACGCTGAAACAACGCGTGCTAGCGAAATGGCCGGCCGCGAAACCCATCGTCGACGAACTGAAGCAGTGGGACGACCTAACCTTCGCGACCTATCGCGATGTCGTCGTCCGTCCGTTGCGCACCGGCCGCGTGATCGTGATGGGCGATGCGGCACACGGGACGAGCCCGCAGCTCGGACAAGGCGCCAACCTCGCCCTACTCGACGCCGTCACCCTCGCCGCCTGTCTGCGCGACAAGAACCTCGACATCGCGCTCGCGCGCTACGAAACATTGCGCCGCCGCCATGTCGCGTTCTACAGCTGGGCTTCACGCGCCATGACACCGGCATTTCAATCCGACAGCCGCACCATCGCGTTCCTGCGGGATCTGGTTCTCTATCCAAGCGGCAAAATCCCCGGCGTGCGCTATCTCATGCGCACGACGCTTGGCGGCACCCGGAAAATGCCGCTCGGCCTATTCAAGTTGCCAGAGTAGCCTAATCGCTCCGAAATCCTTTGCCGCGCGTTCGCTGCGTAGCGAAATAAACGAAGCCATTTCCAATCAGCAAGAAAGCACCGACTGCCAGTGCCCATGACGACAAAAAACAAGCGCCCAGCTTCAGAGGCAAGCTGGTAATTTGCTGACTGCCCAAAGCAAAACCGGGAGGATAGGACCACAAGAAGGGAAACAGCACGAGGCCAATGCCCGTGCTGAATAGAAAGAACCACACCGCGTTGAACCATAGAGCGCGTAGTGTCGGATCCTGTTTGTTCATCGTCCAGCTGCTACACAGTGATGCGAGCAATCTTACGGTGTTCAACCCAATCCGACCATCGCCGGACTGATCAGCCCCTGCCGCCAGGCAAGAAACAGCACATAGGCGCAATAGCCGAGCACCAGCATCGCGCCACGCGGCCGCGACAGGCGCCAGCTCGACAACAGCAATGGCAACAACAACGCCGCCGCGGCGGCCATGATGTAGATGTCGGCCGAGCGGAACGCATCCGCGACCGGCAGTCCGCCGAACGCCGCCGCCGCACCGATCACCGCCATGGTGTTGAACAGGTTGGAGCCGATCAGCTGCCCCACCGCGATCTGCGTGTAGCCGCGCGCCGCCGTCATCGTGATGACCGCCAGTTCCGGCAGCGACGTCGCAACCGCCATGACGGTCAGCCCGACCATCGCCTGCGACAGGTGATAGTCGCGCGCAAACATCAGCGCCCCATCCACCGCCAGCCGTCCGCCGAGCGCGATGCACGCAATGCCGAAAACCAGTGTCAGGAAACTCGCACCCGCCGAGGTCTGCGACTTCAATTCCTCCGCCCGCGCGCAATGGACGGAAAGCTCCGACGGCCGTCGCCAGTCGGTGACGAACGCGACAACGCAATAAGCGACATAGACGCCAAGAAGGATCATCCCCTCCAGCTGCGAAATCTTCCCGCTCATCGCGAGGATCACGAGCACCACGCTCACCAGCAGCAGGAAGCCGCCATCACGCAACACGATCTTCGGCGGGCTGGGCATCGGATGGATCAGCGCCGCCAGCCCCAGGATCAGAAGCACGTTGATGATATTGCTGCCGATGACATTGCCGAGCGCGATATCGGGCGCGCCGATATGCACTGCCTGCAGCGCCACGGACATCTCCGGCGCCGACGTCCCGGTCGAAATGATCAGAAGCCCGATCAGCAGCGGCGGCAGGCCGAACGCACGCGAAAGACCGGCGCCGCCACGGATCGCCGTCTCGCTACCCAGCACGAGCAGCGTCAGGCCGCCCGCGAACAACCACCAATATGTCATCGCCCCAACACCCAGGTCCGCCCCCGCAAACCCGTTTGCTTATCGTTATGCAGCGTTGGGATCGTCCGCAAGCGGATGATTATGAAAACCGGCGGGGATCGAAGGCTGTGATCTCCGGCGGCACCTTCTGCTCCAGAACGAGACGCGAAACGGACTCCGCTATCGCCGGTGCAAACAGGATGCCGTTCCGAAACTGGCCGGTCGCCGCATACAGATTGTCGATCGACGTACGTCCAATCATCGGTTGTCCATCCGTCGTACCGGGGCGCAGGCCCGCCCAATGCTCGATCTCGTCCCAGTCGGCCAGTGACGGCAGGACCGCATTGGCGCGCGCCCGCAGCCAGTCCCGCGCCTCAGGCGTGGTGCTGGTGTCGAACCCAGCCTCCCGCACCGTGGCACCGACCAGAACCCGGTCACGTCGCGGCACCAGATAGACCCCGTTGCCCCACACGACATGGGCCAGCATCAGCGAAGACGCTGGTCGGCCGAGGGCGATCATCTCGCCTTTGACTGGCTTCACGTTCACGGTGACCTCGCGCGGCAGACCGGTGAGCTGCCCGCTCCACGCCCCTGCCGCCAGAACCACAGCATCGGCCCCCAACGTCCGGAACGGGGTGCGCAGGCCGACCGCCTTGCCGCCCTCGACGATCACCTCATACGCCGCCTCGACCCGCGCCAGTTCGCCACCTGCCCGCGTGAACGCGTGGGTCAGCGCCCGGCCCAGCGCCCGGTTGTCGACGACCGCCTCACCCGGCGCCCATAGGGCACCAGCGAAGTCGCCGAACAACATCGGCTCCAGCGCCTCGGCATCGGCCCGGTCGAGCCAAGACACCTCATTGTCCTGAGCAGCACGGCGCGCGAAGGCCTCGCCATCCACGCGCGAGGACGCAACGATCAGCGCGCCGCACTGGCCATAGTGAAGCCCAACACCCGTCGCCTGCTCGATCTCCGCCGCAAAGACGGGCCACAAGCTACTGGAGCGGCGTGCAAATTGGCTTTCGGCAGTGTCCTCATGCCCAAGCTCCGCGGAGGCTGCGATCATCCCGGCGCTGGCCCAGGTGGCGCCACGGCCCGGCTCCGCGCGCTCGACGATAACGACCTCGGCCCCCGCTTGACGCAGCCGCCAGCCGATCGAGAGACCGGCCACCCCACCACCGACAATGACAACCTTCATGCTTTATCGAACGTGTTGACAGCGGCAGCGATCCGTATGCCCGCCAGAATGAATGCAGTCACGCCAAGCACATAGGCGACGATGCTGAACCACTGCGGAACGACACAGGCGATGGCGAAGCCGAGCACCATGGTGAGGCTTTCGACGATGCTCGCAAACGGCATCGACGCCTGTCCGCTGCGCTGTGCGAACGCCATGAACAGCCACGCCGCCGCCCCGGCCGTCATCGCCCCGAAGATCACAAAGCTCGCCGCCACCGCATGCTCCGGATTGGCAAGCCCGAACGCGAAAGGCACCGACGCAAAGAACATCGTGTCGAATACCGCCTCGAGATAGGCTCCGGCCTCAGTCGGCTGGGTCAGCCGCGCCACCGCACCGTCCAGCCCGTCAAGTAGCCGGTTGAGCACGATCGCCCCCAGCCCAAACAGGTAAAGCTCCCGCGCTATCAGAATCATCCCGGCGAAGGCGACTACAGCACCGGCCAGGGTCACCCAGTCCGCCCGAATCCCGAACGGCACCAGCCACCGCGCCACCGCACTCATCGGCCGGTCGATCAGACTGCGAAGTTGAGCATCGAACATGACCCGGGCTTAGGACTTCACTGAACCATCGTCAAACACTGTAATGCGATACGGGGTCTGCAAACATGCGTCCTTGAAGCAAAGGATACGTGACCCCACGCAAAGCCCTCCCCTATAGTCCGGCCCCAGCATGGTTCGAGGCGATAGCGCAGTGAAACAGGTCAGCTGGATTGCAGGAGCGGCATTACTCATGGCGGTAGGTGTGGTGGCGAATGTCGCCTATGGCGA
>DATAHD010000217.1:0-3112 GCA_036263395.1 Rhizomicrobium sp.
CAGGCTGCCGGGGACGATGGTGACGGGGATGGGGTAGGCACCGGGGCGGGCGAACAGCGAGACGAGGGGGCCGGGGCCTTCCTTCGCGGTGCTGGCAGCGAGGACGAGGATGGAGATGTCCTTGTCGGCGTCGAGCAGTTCTTTCAGCGCCTCATCCGGGCGGCCGTGCTTGATGATCAGCTCCGGCACGATGCCGGTGAGATCGTTGACCTGTTTCGCCGCGGCATAGATCAGGCCTTCGGCTTCCTGATGCGCCTCGTCCTTCATGATCTCCTCGACGCCCTTCCACTGCTGGAAGTCGGCGGGGAGCGCGACGCAGAGAAGGGTGACATGCCCGCCGGTGTGCTGGGCGCGGCGCGCGGCGAAGCGGAGCGCGATCTTCGCCTCGGGCGTTTTGTCCACGACGACGAGGAATTTGCGCGGCCGGTCCGGGCGGTGGCGGACAGAGGCGTTGGGATCGGCTTCACTCATGCGTCGATTCTCTCACCGGGGCCGGGCGGGCAGCAAGGATTGTAACGCGGGAAAAGGTGTAAAAGAGCACATGACCATCGAACGCGAAGAACAACTCGAAAAGCTGCGGCTGGCCGGTGCCGCCGTGGCGCGCACGCTGAAAGCCATGATCGCTGCGGCCGAACCCGGCATGACGACGAAGGAGCTCGACGATTTCGGGCGCCGTCTGCTCGACAAGGAAGGGGCGCGCTCGGCGCCGGAATCGACCTATGACTTTCCGGGCGCGACCTGTATTTCGATCTCGCCGGCGATCGCGCACGGCATTCCGAACGGCACGGTGCTGAAGGCCGGCGATCTGGTGAATGTCGATGTCAGCGCCGATATCGACGGCTACTTCGCCGACACCGGCGGCAGTTTCGTCATTCCGCCATCGACGCCAAAGCTCGATCGGCTGTGCCGCGATGGCAAGCGCGCGATGTGGGCCGGCATCAACGCGGTGAAATCCGGCGTACCGCTCAGCGACATCGGCCGCGCAGTGGAGAAGTTCGCCAAGAGCGGCGGCTACACGCTGATCCGCAATCTGGCGAGCCATGGCGTCGGTGCATCCCTGCATGAAGAGCCCGGCGAAATTCCGACGTGGTACGAGAAACGCGACAAGCGCCGTATCCATGATGGTCTGGTGTTCACCATCGAACCGTTCCTATCGCTGGGCTCCGAATGGGCGGAAGATTCCGGCGATGGCTGGACACTACTCGCCGATAGCAAGATGCCGACGGTGCAGTACGAGCACACGATGGTCGCGACCAAACGCGGCGCGGTGATCCTGACACAGGTGTGAGCGCGGCGCGTTGAGCAAGAGCGGGATTCGTTTTGTCGCCGGCTTCGAGCCGGACATGGCCGTGCCGGCACGCGTACGTGCGGGTGCGCTGACGCACCGGTTCGCGGTGATCCAGGACAGTTATCGTTCCGACAGCACCGACATGTATTTCGATGAGGCGCTGTGGTTGCGGCTGATCGAATTCGCGCAAGGTTATGCGCCGGGCGCGAGCGTTGCGATCATCGAAGATGAAAGCTCGGCGCCGTGCGAGCCTGATGAATTTCTGGCGCGCTGGCGTTCGGTGGCGGCGGACGATCGCGAGCCGGCCGCCATTGTGGTGCGCGATGCGGGGCGTTTGCTGCTGTATATCGAGCCCGAGTTCTGGACGCGTGTTGGCGGGCCATCGCCGTATCACGACTCTTATACGTATGCGCTCTATTCGAATGGGGATGTCGCGCAACGCATGATGGCGTTTCTGGCGCAGGCCGATGCGGTGCAAGGGTGGGAGATGGCGACAGAAGTGCTGCCGCCGAATGCACCACTGCCGTTCTGGAAGAAGGTGCTGCAGCGGTTTTCGTGAACGCGGCTTAGGTTTTGGGTAGCTTCGCTCTCAAGTCGTAGAGAACTTCCAGCGCCTGCTTCGGCGTGAGGGCGTCGGGATCGACGTCTTTTAAAGCAGCTTCGACGGCGCTGCTTTTTGCGGCGGCGGGGGCAGAGGCGGGTTGGGCGGCGAAGAGCGGGAGGTCGTCGATGCGGGCGAGAGGTTTGTGGCCTTCGCGGCCCTCATCGAGCGCACGGAGCACCTCTTCGGCGCGGGTGACAACGGCTGGTGGCAGGCCCGCGAGTTTGGCGACGTGGATACCGTAAGAACGGTCGGCGGCGCCGGGGGCGACTTCGTGCAGGAAGACGATGGTGTCGTTCCATTCGCGCACCCGCATCGTCACGCAGGCGAGTTGCTTGAGACGATCGGCGAGCGCCGTCATCTCGTGATAGTGCGTCGCGAACAGCGCACGGCTCTTGTTCTTCTCGTGCAGATGCTCGGCAGTCGCCCACGCAATGGCGAGACCGTCGAACGTGGCAGTGCCGCGGCCGATCTCGTCGAGGATAACGAGGCTGCGATCCGTCGCCTGGTTTAGGATCGCGGCGGTTTCCACCATCTCCACCATGAAGGTCGAACGGCCGGACGCGAGATCGTCGGCGGCGCCGACACGGCTGAACAGTTTGTCGACGATACCGATCTGCGCCGATGCGGCAGGCACGAAAGCGCCCATCTGCGCGAGGATCGCGATCAACGCGTTCTGGCGCAGGAAGGTCGATTTACCGGCCATGTTCGGACCGGTGACGAGCCAGAGGCGGCCGCGCGCGTCGCCCGATAGATCGGAGTCGTTAGGAACAAACTTGCTGGCGTGCGCCGTTTCCAGCGCCGCTTCGACGACGGGATGGCGGCCGCGCACGATGCGGAACGCTGTGCTGCTGTCGATCACTGGCCGCATGTGGCGTTGTTGCGTCGCGAGTTCGGCAAGTGCGGCAGCGACGTCGAGCACTGCGAGTGCGTTGGCAATCCGGTTGAGCGGATCGGCGGAGGCGATCGCTTCGCCCGCCATCTGCGCGAAGAGTTCTTTCTCGAGTGCCAGCGCCTGATCGCCGGCCTGGCTGATGCGCGTCGCAAGCGTTGCGAGTTCGTCGGTGGTGAAGCGCACCATTCCAGCCATCGTCTGGCGATGGCGGTAGAGTGCGCGGTTCTCACCCTCCATCAGCTTATCGCCGTGCTGGGTTGCGACTTCGATGAAGTAGCCGAGCACGCCGTTGTGCTTGATCTTGAGCGTCGCGATGCCGGTGTCGACT
>DATAHD010000218.1:0-11974 GCA_036263395.1 Rhizomicrobium sp.
CGCGAACCTGCTCTTCGAACTTCTTGAGATCGGCATCGGCCTGGCTGCTGAGACCGACGAACACAAAGCCCGTAACCTCATAGCCGAGCATCTTCGGATCGAGATCGGCGTGGTAGCCCTTGATGTAGCCTGACTTCTCCAGGGCACGCATACGTCTTAGGCACGGCGGCGCGGTGATCTTGGCGCGACGAGAGAGTTCGACGTTGGTAATCCGGCCGTCATCCTGCAGCTCGGACAGGATGCGCATATCGATGGAATCGAGCTTGTGGTGTTCCATTCTGCTTCACCGCTGGTGATCAGGCGGGGAGCTTTTAGCCTCAGATTGTTGTCACACGCAATAAAATTTCGGCATGGCGAAAGTTCGTTGCCCGCCAGCCCTCCATTTCGATTCGATCATGGGTTCCCCACGATACCGTCAGGGGTAACCGCAAGTCCTTGTCCCGATTAGCAGAATGTGCTCGCTTGACCTTTGGCACCAGCACTCCGATATGACAGTTCATCTGCCGAAAGCGCCGAGGGGCTGATTTGCCGGCATTGGATGGGCGCAAGCCGCTTATCCAACCCATCGCGCGCCGCATAAGGGACGGTTATGGCCGACGCGCATTCCAAAGTTGTCATTCTCGGAAGCGGCCCGGCCGGCTGTACGGCGGCGATCTATGCCGCGCGCGCCATGCTTGAGCCGGTGATGATCAACGGCATCCAGCCGGGTGGCCAGCTCACCATCACGACCGAGGTCGAGAACTACCCCGGCTTCGCCGATGCGGTGCAGGGCCCTTGGCTGATGGAGCAGATGCAGGCACAGGCAGAGCATGTCGGCACCCGCGTTATCCACGACACGATCGCCAGCGTCGATCTCGCCAAACGGCCGTTCACCTTGGTGGCCGATAGCGGCGAACGCTACACCTCGGACACGCTCATCATCGCGACGGGCGCCAGCGCCAACTGGCTCGGCCTGCCCTCGGAAGAGAATTTCAAAGGCTTCGGCGTATCCGCCTGCGCGACGTGCGACGGCTTCTTCTTCCGCGGCAAGAACGTCGCCGTGGTCGGCGGCGGCAACACGGCCGTTGAGGAAGCACTGTTCCTCACCAACTTCGCCGACAAGGTGACGCTGATCCATCGCCGCGGCGAGCTGCGCGCGGACAAGACGAACCAGCAACGCCTGCTTGCGAACAAGAAAATCGAGGTCGTCTACAACAGCTTCGTCGAAGAAGTGATCGGCTCGTCGGAACCGCGTGGCGTCACCGGCGTGAAGCTGGGCAGCACCAATGGCGGCGCGACGAGCGAACTCGCCATCGACGGCCTCTTCATCGCGATCGGCCATTCGCCGGCGACGGAGATGTTCAAAGGCCAGATCGACATGGACGACGAGGGTTACATCAAAACGGCGCCGGATTCGACGAAGACCAGTGTGCCGGGCGTGTTCGCGGCGGGCGACGTGAAAGACAAGGTTTTCCGGCAGGCCGTGACGGCTGCCGGAATGGGATGCATGGCTGCACTGGAAGCCGAGAGGTTCCTGGCCGGCGGTCACTGAAATGAACGGTCATCATCTTTGCTTTGATGGTGACCGGCGGAGGGGTTAGGCGAGCGCATGGACTGGGACAAGCTTCGGATATTCCATGCAGTGGCATCGGCGGGTAGCTTCACGCACGCCGGGCAGATGCTGACGCTCAGCCAATCCGCTGTCAGCCGCCAGATCAGCGCGTTGGAAGACGAAATCAACACACCGCTGTTTCAGCGGCACGCCCGAGGCCTCACCCTCACAGACGAAGGTGAGCTGCTCTACGGCGCAGTGACGGACGTTCTCTCGCGCCTCGCACAGGCGGAAGAAGCGCTGAAGAACGCGCAGGAAGCGCCGCGCGGAACGCTGAAGATCACGGCAAGCCACGGTATCGGCACGTACTGGCTTGTGCCGCGTCTGGCCGCGTTCATGGAAGAATGCCCAGAAGTCGAAGTGCATCTGGTGTTCGAAGATCGCGAACTCGATCTGGCGCAGCGTGAAGCTGACCTCGCCATCCGTATGCGCGCACCGATCCAGGCCGACCTGATCCAGCGCAAGCTGTTCTCGGTCCACTATCACATCTACGCGACACAATCGTATCTCGACCGCTTCGGCGCCCCGGCAACCGTCGAAGACCTGTCGAACCATATCGTTGTCGGCTACGGCGAGACGGCGGCGCCCGAGATCAAAGACATCAACTGGCTGATCGAGACCACCAAGCGTGTGTCACGCGGCGGCGGCAAGGGGCGTATCGTCAAGATCAACAACGTGACGGGCATCCTGAACGCTGCGCTCGCGGGCATCGGTCTGGCGGCGGTGCCGGACTACGTGGCAGCCGAACATCCGCAGCTCGTCCGCGTGCTGCCGGAGCATGATGGCCCGGTGTTCGAGGCGCATCTCGTCTATGCCGATGCCCTGCGCCAGTCGAAGCGCGTGGCCGCCTTCCGCGACTTTCTGGTGCGCGCATCGCGCGAGTGGAAGTACTGATCGGCAGCCCTCGCGCCGCTTGAAAAGGCGACCAGTCCTTACCATCTCAGTTCTACCGGAGACTGTGCCCCCACGGCCTCCGGTCCCGCTCCGGATCTCCCCCGGATCCAGTCGAGCGGAAGCGCCCTTCGCGGGCGCAAAGACCCAAGCCTCGCCGGAGCGGTTCCCCCAACCGTTCCGGCGATTTTTTTGTGCCTAGCGGTAGAGCGGCGTTGGTCCGTGCGCGGATTTCTTAATGCGCTGAATTGATTCAGATTTTGTTAACCAGCGTAAATCTGGGTCGGCCGCGGCAATCTAGGCGTTTACGCTTTTTTAACCACAATCCCTAGGCGGACTCGGTACCTCTAGCTATCTTGTTGATTCCAAAGTGATTCGCCGCTTGAAGCGGCTCATCAGGGCGTAGGGGATGAGGCCCAAAGGGCTGCCAGACAGGGTCAGACGGGTTGCGGTGCAGTTGGCGCCTGCGGCCGCCTGCCTGCTCGCCCCCCTGCCCGCCTTGGCCGACACCGGCGTCCCCACCATTGATCCCTATCTTGCGACCATACTGACCGCCGGGGCCTCGGCCCTCGCCATTGCCGCCAGCCTGTGGGCGCTGGCACAGCACAGCCAGACGGCCCGCCTGCGCAAGGCCGTGAAGGTCTCGATTGCCCGGGCGCGGGCGGCGGTGGGCGAGCGTGACGCCTTGCTGACCGCCCAGCAGGATTCCCTGCTCGTGTGGGGCCGCGACGGCACCGGGCCATTCTCCTATGGCGGCGGCGAGATGCTTCTCGAATCCTGCCTGGAGGGCACGGAGGCGACAGAGCTTTCGCAGGCGCTCGACGATCTTGGCGACAAGGGCAGCACGTTCTCCCTGACGGTGCACGATAAGGACGGCCGCAGCTTCCTCGCCCGCGGCCGCGCCGTCGGCGGTATGGCGGCAGTATGGCTGCGCCAGGAAGCGGCGGTGGCGAGCATTGTTGCAGGCCCAGCCGAACCGTTTGAAGAGATGCTCGACGCGCTCTCGATTCCGGTGTGGCTGCGTGACAAGTCGCTGGCGCTTTCGTGGGCGAACAAGGCGTATCTCGAAACCGTCGGCGCGTCCGATGTCGATGCCATGCGCAACGGTCAGGTCATGATCGAGAAGTCGGAGCGCGACATCGCCGCGAGCGCGCTGACGCAAGCGATGCCCGTAACGGCAAGGCGCTACACAACTATCGGCGGCCAGCGCCGTGCGCTGTCCATTGTCGAAGCCTCGCTCTCCGGCGGCGGCGTTGTCGGCAGCGCTTTCGACGAAAGCGAGCTCACATCCGCTGAGACGAAGCTGCGCCAGCACGCCGACGCGCACGCCGATACGCTCGACAAGCTGGCGACCGCAGTTGCGATCTTCGGACCGGATCAGCGGTTGACCTTCTTCAACCGTGCTTTTGCAGGACTGTGGGATTTGCCGGAAAGCTGGCTGCGCAAGCAACCGACCGACGGCGAAGTTCTCGACCGCCTGCGCGACGCCGGCAAACTGCCGGAGCAGCGCGAGTATCAAGCGTGGAAGCGCGGACGGCTCGCCGCATACGACAGCAAGCGTTCGGAGAAGCTGCCGGAAGAGACGTGGCACCTGCCCGGCGGACGCACCTTGCGTGTGATGGCGCAGCCGCATCCATTCGGTGGCCTGACCTTCCTCTATGAAGACGTGACGGAACGGTTCGCGCTCGAAAGCTCCTTCAACACGTTGTCGCGCGTGCAGTCGGCAACGCTCGACACCTTGCAGGAAGGCGTGGCGGTGTTCGGCGCCGATGGCCGGCTGAAACTCCACAACGCCGCCTTCGCGCGCATCTGGGAGTTCGAGGAGAAAGACCTCGCGAACGAACCACACATCCGAATTCTGGCCGCGTCGAGCGTCGACAAGTTCGGCGGCGAAGCGGAGTGGGAGCAGCTGATCCGCAACATCGTCTCGGGTACCGTGGAGCGTCACGACCTCGGCGAGATGGAGCGCAACGATCAGACGATCCTCTCACTGACACTGTCGGGCCTGCCCGACGGCGCGATCCTCGCGACCTTTGCCGACGTGACGGACCGCTCGCGGATCGAAAACGCCCTGCGTGATCGCAACGAAGCGCTGGTCGCGGCCGACAAGCTGAAGACCGACTTCGTACAGCACGCCTCGTTCCTGTTCCGCGATCCGTTGAACGTGGTGCGCGGCTTTGCCGATCTGCTGACGCAAGGCGTCGCCGGCCCGATGACCGAGAAGCAGGCGGGCTATGTCCAGAACATCCTCACCGCGTCGGAAAAGCTGGAGGAGGTCACGAGCGACATTCTCGACCTCGCGCTGATCGATGCCGGTGCGATGCGGCTCGAACTCAGCCGCATCGATCTATACGAGCTTCTGACGGCGATTGCCGAGCCGCGGAAGAAGCATGCCGAGAGTCTGGACATCGACCTCATCGTCGATTGTCCGCGCGATGTCGGCGTTGTGGTGGCGGACGAGCGGCGTTTGAAGCAGGTTGCGTTCAATCTGCTCAGCAACGCCTTCGAAGCGACGCCGCGCGGCGGTCGCATCACGCTCGGCGGCGCGATCAAGGGCGACGAAGCACAAATCTGGGTCGCCGATACCGGCAGCGGTATGGCGCCGGACTTCCAGGTGAAGGCATTCGAACGCTTTGAAGCGAAGTCCAAGGGCGGTCAGCTGCCGGGCGCCGGGCTCGGTCTCGCGCTGGTGCGCCGCTTTGTCGAGCTGCACGACGGCTGGGTCGAAATCGAAAGCCGCCCCGAGCGTGGCACGACCGTACGCTGCCATCTGCCGCGCCGCGTCTACGACCAGACGCCGCCTGACGCGCACCGCCTCGCGGGCGAGTAACGCGCGCTACGACGCGATCGTCTTCATCGAAACCGACATATCCGCCAGCGTCGCCGGATCGACCGCTTTGCGCTCGGCGATCATCTTGCGACCCATCAGGTATTCCGGCGCGGCATTCACCGACTCCACCGCGGCGACAACACCATCGCGCAGATGGAACGCCGCGAACTTGCGGCTCGCCGGATCGCCGCGCAGGACGATGCTATCGGTCGGCCGGATAAGCCCCGCGATCTGCAGTTTCAGATCGTACTGGTCGGACCAGAACCACGGCACTTCCTGATAATTGGTCGACTTGCCGGTCATCGTCAGCGCCGCATGCTTGGCCTGATCGATCGCGTTCTGCACGCATTCGAGACGCAACTGCAGCCCCTCACGGCCGGTGTGCTTTGTGCAATCGCCCGCGGCGAAGATGTTCGGATCTTCCGTCTGTGCCCCGTTATCAACGACGATGCCGTCATCGCATTTGAGGCCAGCATCCTTCGCCAGTTCGACATTCGGGCCGATGCCAATGCCCACCAGCGCCGCTTCCGCTGCATAGCTCTTGCCGCCCGCACGGATCGCCTGCAGTGCACCCTCGCCCTCGAAGCGCTCGACGCCCGTGTTCAGCAACAGATTCACGCCCGCATCGCGATGCACCTTCTCGTAGAAGTCGGAGATCGGCTTCGATACGGCGCGCGCCATCACGCGGTCCATCGCCTCAAACACCGTGACCTCAAGCCCCGCCTTGCGGCCGACGGCAGCAACCTCAAGGCCGATGTAGCCGCCACCGACAATTGCGAGGTTCTTCACGCTCTGGAATTTCTCGCGCAGCGCATCCACATCGGCGATGCCGCGCAGGTAGAAGATGCCGGGCAGATCGGCGCCGGGCACCGGGATCTTGCGCACCCGCGAGCCGGTCGCGATCAGCAGCTTGTCGTATGCAATCTCCCGCCCGTCGGCGAGCACCACCACCTTGCGCGCACGATCGATATGCGTCGCCCCGACGCCGAGAATGAGTTCGCACTTCGCATCGGCGTAAAACGCGTCCGGCTTCAGGAACAGCCGCTCGCGCTCCATCGAACCGTTCAGATATGCCTTCGACAGCGGCGGGCGCTGATACGGCGGAAACGGCTCGTCGCCGATCATGGTCATCGCGCCGGTGAAGCCTTCGCTGCGCAGGCTGGCGACGGCCTGTGCGCCCGACTGGCCCGCGCCGACGATGACGATGTGTTCGTTCATGGAGAAGCACCCTTCCCGTTCCTGCTTCGCGGGTTATCACGCTGTCACGAAACCGGAAAGCGGCCACTTTGGCAGCCGTTGAGCAGGCCCGGGGGCCAAGCTAAAACAGCCCAATGAAAGGCGAATCCCGCCCCTTTTCGGCGGTTACCCCACTTCCGGACATGCCGGATACCGAGGCGCTGGGCGCCCGGATCGCGCGCGGGCTTGGCCGTGGCGAAACCGTCGCACTCCAGGGTGATCTTGGGGCCGGGAAAACGACCCTGGCGCGCGCGATCCTGCGCAGCCTGGGTGTGAGTGAAGACGTGCCAAGCCCGACATTTACCCTGGTGCAAAGCTACGAGACGGATGCCTTCCCCGTGCGCCACTTCGATCTCTATCGTATCGAAGACGAAGAGGAACTGGACGAGCTCGGCTTCGACGAAGCGGTGGATGAAGGCGTCGTGCTGGTCGAATGGCCGGAGCGCGCGCCCCATCGCATTCCGGCGGACGCCCTGCACGTCGATTTGTCAGTCAATGGAACGGGGATGCGCGAAGCGAAGCTCAGCGGCCCGCAACACTGGAACAGGATTTTCGAGAACGCGAATGCCGGTTGAACGCGAAGACGAACGAAAAGCTTATCTGGCGGATGCCGGTTGGGGCGCTGCGAAGGTCGCGCCGATCCCGGGCGATGCCTCGACACGCAGCTACGCGCGCCTCGATCTGAATGGCCGCAAAGCGATCCTGATGGATCAGCCGCAGCATGCCGAGACACCGGTCGCGACCGCAAACGCGACGCCGGAAGAACGGCGCGCGCTCGGCTACAACGCCATCGCGCGATTGGCCGGTGCGGATGTCGAACGCTTCGCGGCGACGGCAGAATATCTGCGCGGCCACGGCTACAGCGCGCCGGAAATCTTCCATGTTGATGGCAAGGCCGGCTTCGCGGTGATCGAAGACCTTGGCAACGACCTCTATCACGACGTTATGGCAGCAGGATCGGACGAACTTCCGCTCTACAAGGTGGCAGTCGAGGCGCTGGCCAACCTGCACCTGCAGGCGGCGCCCAAGATGCTGCCGCGTGACAAGGCGCTGCACGCTTACGACGAGACGGCGCTGCTGGCCGAGGTCGAGTTGTTTCCCGAGTGGTTCTTCCCGGTCGGTCTCGGACGCAAGGCCACGCCGGAAGATATCGAAGAGCACAAACAGCTGTGGCGTGCCGCGCTCTTGCCGGTGATGGATAAGCCGGCTGTGTTCGTGCATCGCGATTATCACTCGCAGAACCTGCTGTGGCTGCCGGATCGCAAGGGCGTTGCGCGGGTCGGCATGATCGATTTCCAGGACGGCCTCGCCGGTAGCGCCGCCTACGATCTGATGTCGCTGCTGGAAGATGCGCGGCGCGACGTGTCTCCCGAAATCCTTGAAGCAGGAACGCGGCATTACATCGACACCGCCCGCGCCATCGGCCTGCCGGTTGACGAAGAAGCCTTCCGCGCCGAGATGGCGCTCCTCTCCGGTCAGCGCAAAGCGAAGGTCCTCGGCATCTTCGCGCGCCTCTACAAGCGCGATGGCAAGCCGCGATACCTGACGCTGTTGCCGCGCGTGTGGGGCTACATGAACCGCGGGCTGGAGCACCCTGCCCTGCGCGATTTGAAGACATGGTACGACCGCAACGTCCCGATGGAGGCGCGCGGCGAACCGCGCGTGGCGGCATGAGCGGCCCGACACGTGCAATGATCATGGCCGCGGGTCTCGGCACCCGCATGCGGCCACTAACGAAGACGCTGCCCAAGCCGCTGGTACAGGTGCAAGGCAAGGCGCTGATCGATCATGTGATCGACCGGCTGGTCGCGGCGGGCGTGACCTTGATCGTCGTCAACGTGCATTACCTCGCCGACCAGATCGTGTCGCATCTGGAGAAGCGCAAAGACGTCGAGATCCGTATCTCGGACGAGCGCGGCGAACTGCTCGATTCCGGCGGCGGCATCTACAAGGCGCTGTCGCATTTCGAAGGCCAGCCATTCTATCACGCGAACTCCGACACGGTATGGTCGGAAGGCGCGAGCCACGCGCTGGAGCGGCTAAAGACGGCGTGGGATCCGGAGCAGATGGATGCGCTGATGCTGCTCGCGCCGACGGTGAACACCATCTGCTACGACGGCTCCGGCGATTTCATGATGGACTCCGATGGCTACCTAAGCCGGGTGCCCGAGATGTACATCGCACCGTTTGTGTGGATGAGCATCGAGATCGTGCACCCGCGCCTGTTCGACGAAGCCCCGAAGACCAACAAGTTCTCGATCAATCCACTGTGGGACAAAGCGATCGCGAAGAAGCGGCTTTTCGGGCAGCGGCTTGACGGCTTTTGGATGCACATCGACCGGCCGGATGCCATCGGCGCGTCGGAAGAATTCCTCGCGGATCTGGCACCGGCTTGAGTGCGCCGGCGAACATCTTCTCCATTCCCGCAAGCGCTCCCTTCGCCCAATCGCTTGCCGAGGGTTTGATTGGCCGGCTGGATGCCGCGGGCGATCCGCTGAAGCTCGCCTCTGCGACCATCTACCTGCCGACACGGCGCGCGGTTCGGACTCTGTCTGAAGCGTTCGCGCGCGTGCTGGGCGGCGCAGCGCTCCTGCCCGACATCAAGCCGCTGGGCGATGTCGATGAAGACGAGTTTCTCTTCGACGCGACGGCGGACGGCTTCACCTTGCCGCCCGCCATCGCACCGCTGCGGCGACGGTTGCTGCTGGCGCGGCTGATCCGCCGCTGGGACGACGCACGCGGCGCCCGGCTCACGTTCGCGCAAGCCACAACCTTGGCCGCGAGCCTCGCCTCGCTGATGGACGAGGTCGAGACACAGCGCGCGGACTTGAAAGGCCTCGAAAAGCTCGCGCCAGATTCACTCGCCAAACACTGGGCCGAGGTGAAAACGTTTCTGGAGATCGTGCGGGAAAACTGGCCCGGCGTTCTGGAAGCGGAACGCGCGATCAATCCGGCCGACCATCGCGACCGCGCCTTGCGCGCACTGGCGGCGCGCTTCACCCGTTCGCCGCCGTCCGGCCCCATCATCGCGGCGGGTTCGACCGGCAGTATTCCGGCAACCGCTGATTTGCTGAAAGCCATCGCCGATTTGCCGAACGGCATGATCGTGCTGCCGGGACTGGATCGCACGCTGGATGCCGAGAGCTGGAAAACGCTCGACGCGGGACATGCGCAATACGGCCTGATGCATCTGCTGCACGGTCTGAAGGTGACGCGCGAAAACGTTGCCGATTGGGTACCGAGCCGCCTGCCCGCGCGCGAAGCTTTCCTGAGCGAAGCGCTCAGGCCTGCGCCGACCACAGACGCGTGGCGAGCGCGCGCCGAGCAGGACGATCCGGCGTTTCGCAGCGGCCTCGACGGCATCGCGTTGCTGGAAGCCGCGCATCCGGCCGAAGAAGCGGCGGCAATCGCGCTTGCCCTGCGCGAGACGCTGGAGCAACCGAACAAGATGGCAGCACTCGTCACGCCCGATCGCAGTCTCGCGCGGCGCGTGGCCGCGGAGATGGGCCGCTGGAACATTGCCATCGACGATTCCGCCGGACGCCCGTTGTCACGCACACCGGCCGGCACATTCCTGTGCTTGCTGGTCGAAGCGGCAGACACGCATTTTGCGCCAGTGCCGCTGCTTGCGCTGCTCAAGCATCCTTTCGCGGCGATGGGATCGCCGGTCGGCGCATTCCGAACGAAGGTTCGGCAACTCGACCGTCTTTGCTTGCGTGGGCCGCGGCCCGATCCGGGATTGCGCGGCATTGCCGAAGCGATCGAGCGCGAACTCGCCGACAAGCGCAATCGCGAGAAGACGGGTCTCGTCTCGCTGCTGACGGCGCTGCAGACATGGTTCGGTCAGTTGAGCGAGGTGCTTGCGCCGTTGGCCGAGGCGCTCGCGTCGCCGGAAGTCGCCATCTCCGAGGTCCTGAAGGCCCATGTCGCCGTGGCGGAGAATCTTGCAAGCGACGACAAGCAGCGCGGCAAGGACCGGCTGTGGCGCAACAGCGATGGTGACGCCGCAGCGAACCTCGTCGCCGCGCTCTATGAAGCGGCGCTCGATCAACCGCGGATCGAGACCAGCTCTTACGCACCGCTGTTTCGCACGCTGGCCGATGAGAAATCAGTTCGCCTGCCCTTCGGCGCACATCCGCGATTGTCGATCCTCGGCCCGCTCGAAGCGCGTTTGCAGTCGTTCGATCTCATCGTGCTCGGCGGATTGAACGAAGGAACATGGCCGCAGGCGGCGCCAATCGATCCGTGGTTCTCCCGCCCCATGCGCGCGCAGATGGGATTGGAACAACCGGAGCGCTCCATCGGCCTCTCCGCACATGATTTCGAGTCGCTGGCCAGCGGCGCCCGCGTGATCGTGACCCGCGCGGTAAAGGTAGAAGGCACGCCGACCGTGGCGTCGCGCTGGCTGCAGCGCATCCAGCAGTTGGCGAAGGGCGTCAAAGCCGATCTGGCAAGTGCCTCCAACTATGCCGAGATGGCGGCACATCTGAACGATGCTGGCGAAGTGAAACCCGAGCTGCCACCGCGGCCAGCCCCGCCCGTAGAGGCGCGGCCACGTTCACTATCGGTGACGGAGATCGAAACGTGGCTGCGCGATCCCTACGCAATCTATGCCCGGCGTGTGCTGAAACTCGAAGCCCTCGATCCGCTCGACAACGCATTCGGCCCGCTGGAACGCGGCACGGTGGTGCACAGCGCGCTCGAGGCATTCCTGCGCCGCTTCATCGACTTCCCCGCCGAAGCTGAACGCGAGTTGATCGCCATCGGCGATGAGATGTTCGCAGCCGCGCGCGTGCCGAAAGCGACGCTGGCGCTATGGCGTCCGCGCTTTATGAGTGCCGCAAAATGGTTTGTCGGGCTGGAGCGGGAGCGTCGTGCCCGCATCCTCAGATCCATCGTCGAGACGCGTGGCAAACGGAAATTCCCTGCGCCGGGCGGCGAGTTTGAATTGCGTGGCGTGGCCGATCGTATCGACGAGTTGATGGGCGGCGGTGCGACCATCGTCGACTACAAAACCGGGCGGCCGCCGACCGAGAAACAGGTGACCAGCCTGCTCGCACCACAACTCCCGCTCGAAGGCGCGATCCTCGAAAAGGGTGGCTTTGCCGAAGCCGGGCGTCTGGCGGCGACCGACCTTCTCTATATTCAGTTCTCCGGTGGCCGCATTCCCGGCAAGACTGTGCAAATTCCGAATGGCGAGGCGCTTGTCGTCGAAGCCATCAATCGGCTGACCGAACGGGTCATCGCGTTCGACAATCCCGACTCCGTCTACATGTCTCGCGTGATGCCCTATCGCGCCGACATCTCAGGCGACTACGACCACCTTGCGCGCGTGCGCGAGTGGTCGCTGTCCGGCTGGCAGGAGGAGGACGAGTGAGCGACCCCACCGCCATGCGCGAAGCCGACGCCGCCGATCCCGAACGCTC
>DATAHD010000219.1:0-2734 GCA_036263395.1 Rhizomicrobium sp.
TGAATGCGCGGCTGCTCCGCCCGAAGCGCATCGTTCACCCGCTCGGCGACGTGCGCATCGCGCATCGCACGCTCGATCTGCGGCTGTACGGCGCGCAGGCTCTCCTGCGCCTGACGCATCGCGGCGTCGATCTTGCGGCGATCCTCCGGCGTCAGCTTGCTGCGATAGACATGCACGCGTCGGCCGTTGTCGTCGACGACGTCGTAGCGATAGACCTCGCCACCGCGCAGCGCCTGCGGCGTAGCGGGCGTGGCAGGTGTCGCGGGAAGCGCGGGCAGGGCTTCAGGCGCGACAACGGGCGTTGGCGGAACCGGCGGCGTCGGCGCTTCGGCCCACTGCCAGTCGCTATCGTTCTGATCGGACGACGCATCGGCGTCGCTCGATGCCTCGGAATCGCTGTCACTGGACGCATCCGCCGACGTCACGCTGCGCATCGACGCATTCATCACATGCGCCGACGCCGTCGCGCGGGCATGCGGTGCGTTCAGCGCCGCAACCTGCATGTCGCGTGTGGGCGCCGGTTTCGCTTTTGCTTCGGCAAAACTCGGCCGCGCGAAGGCCACCGCCGCGGCGACCACCACCGCAATCGCGCCGATCCTCGCCACGTCTTTCGCCGTCACACCGGTGCGGGCATGCGCCGCCGCCAGCACCGACTGCACCCGCGCTTCCAGCGCGGACGGCGCTGCCATCGCGAGCGGCACATGCGAGACATCGCGGCTGTTGAAGTCGTTGGCGATGCGCAGCAGCGCACTCGCATAGGTCGAGGGCCGGATGCCGGACAGCAGCGCCGCATCGTCCGCCGCCATCTCCGCCTCGCGGCGCAGACGCTTGGCACCGAACCACACCAGCGGATTGGGCCAGTAGAGCGCACACACGATCATTGCCAGCGCCTGGGTCAGCGAATCCCGCCGCGCCACATGCGCCAGCTCATGTCGCAGCACCGCGTCCAGACGGTCGCGTGGCCACGCTGTGGCATCCTTTGGGAGAAGCACGATGGGCTTGAAGAGGCCCCACGTCACCGGCCCGCAGCGATTGTCGACCGTCGCGATGCGCAACTCGCACGCCGGCCCATCGATGGCGAGATGGCCGAAGCGATGCGGCACGCTCTGTGCTTTCAACCGCGCCAGCGCAATCACCGCAAAACCCGCCCGCGCCAGCACGAGCCCCGCACCGGCAAGCCATACCCACAGCAGCGCTTTCGCGATCGTGGCCGTGTCGAAGTCGAACGCGCTGCTCTCCTGCGCCATCGGCGGCATCGCGGCAAAATCCTGCGGCACGACCACCGGCTCCGGCGCCGCCAGTGTGATGTGCACCAGCGACGGCGACAGCAGCATTAGCAACGGCAGGGCGAGCAAGCCGGCAAACGCCGCCGCCCACGCCAGATGCCGGCGGCTCGCCGCTTGCTTGCCCGCGCCCAGCCAGGCAATCGCCATGGCCAGCGTCGCCACGGCGAACACTTCGCCTGCAACAAGAACAACCTGCAGCGAATCCAGCGTGCTCATCGTCCCTCCTTCTTGGCTTTCTCGATCAGGCGCGACAGCCGCTCCAGGTCGTCGCGCGAAATATCCGCGTCTTTGCGGGTCAGAAGCGCCGTCACCGCGCGCTCCACCGAATTGTCGAAGAATGTTTTGAGCAACTGGTCGATGGCGCGCTTGCCCATCTGCTCGCGCGCGACCTCCGGCTCATAGATATAACGGGTGCCGTCGCTCGTATGCCGCACATGCCCCTTCTTCTCGAGGATGGTCAGCTGCGTGCGAATGGCGGTGTAGGTCGGCGGCTCGGGGATCTGCTCCATGATCTGCGCCGCCGAGGCTTTGCCCAGCTTGTAAAGCGCATCCATGATCTCGCGTTCACGCCGCGAAAACCCGTCCTTGCCCGTCTTGTCGCTATCGCGTCTGGATACCATGCCAAAAAATTGGCACCGCCTCGCAAGCCTGTCAACGCCTCACGAAAGATGTGATCGCTAGCGGGAAATCCCAATAGTGCGCGCGACGGCCGGTGTCAGAAGGTAAACGCCGCCGTCAGGATCCAGCGGCTGTTCGCCTCCGATCCGATGATCGGAAAGCGTACGAGTTCTTCATGCGTGATCTCGGTATTACCGTTGAAAGCGCGATGCGACAGCACGCAGCAGCGATTGTCCGCGATGATACCACGCGCCGCGGCAAACAATTCGCGCAAGGTGCCGCTCACATCGCCGACATCGATCTCGGACTGCTTGAGCCCCGTCACATCGCGGCCGAAGAACCGCGCGATGCCGAAGCCCGCATAGCGCACGCGCGCATCGTCCCAATCGCCGATGGGCTCATGGATCAGCATGTGCGACAGGAACGGTGCAACGGCGCGCGAAGGCACATCGCGCCCCATGCGCATGCCGCCCTTCGCCTCGCACGCGTCGCGGAACGCGATCAGCTGCAGCGAAAGCGGATGCTCGGGCTTGCCCTGCGGCTCGAAACGGTGATCGAGCTTGTAATAGGACTCGTCGATGTGCTTGCCGAGAACGACGGGCATGCGCGTGTCTCCTCGCGCGATTGTCGTTCAGGAGTGTTGCCGCAGTCTTAATCCCCGCGTGGCCGAGCCTGCGCCCGGTACCAGCGTCAGTCTTCGTCTTTGCGGGTCGCGCCCTGATGCGCGTACAGCTCGGCCTTCAGGTTCATATCGGGCAGCTTCGCCACCAGCGACGCGCCGTCTTCCTTTTCGATGTCGAATTCGAAGAACCGGCCGTTGTTCGCCGCAA
>DATAHD010000220.1:0-23961 GCA_036263395.1 Rhizomicrobium sp.
CCTTCGCCGCCGACGATGACGGCGCCGAAGCCGTTGCCGAAGACGCCGGGATTGGTGAGCTTGGCGAGATCGCGCGTCTGGCCGTCCCAGCCGGCGATCAGGTTGATGCCGCCGCCACCGGTCGCGAGCTGGTTCTGAATATCGGCGAGCACATTGATGGAATGCTCGGCGAGGAGAGACAGCGAATTGCTGCTCGAATAGATGATGTCGTCATAGACACTGATGTCATTGGCGGCTTCGAGACGAACATTGCCGTTGGCGAGTGCTGCGGTGATGGTGTCCGGATCGATGAAATCCGTGCCGTCCGGATTGTTTTCGATGTTGTCGTTGCCGTTGGCGTCGAGACCGTCTTCGCCGCCCTGCTCGATGACGATGTTGTCGGGATCGAGCAGCCAGGTGCCGGCATTGCCGAACAGCGAGGACGTGTTGACCGTTGCGCCGGTGGCGACGGCAAGATGATGGCCGGAGGTTTCGACGAAGCCGCCGTCACCGCCATGGGCGCCGCCGCGCGCGCTGGCGCTGCCGGCGAAGGTCGTCTGGCCATCGGACCACACGACGATCTTGCCGCCGTTGCCGTTGCTGATGGCGTCAGCGTTGAGCGCGGCGTGGCCGACGGTTGTGGTCTGTGCATGCTGGACAGTGCCCTGCCCGTGCGCGTCGCCGCCGATCATGATGGCGCCGCCACCGGCATCGCCGGAGGCATCCATCTTCGCGCCGTCGGCGACGGTAATGGTTTTGGCCTGGACGGTGATGGTGCCGCCGGTCTCGCCAGCGTTCTTGCCCGAGACGTCGATGGTGCCGCTGTCTTCGACGCTGCCGTCACCGGCATCGAGAACGACTTCGCCGTTCTTCATCGAGACCGAGGTCGCTTCGACCATGCCGGTGTTGTTGATGACGTTGTTCACGACGCTTTCGGCGGCGCGGGTCGTCATCAGCACGCGACCGCCCTTGGCGGAGATCGTACCGGTGTTGCTGACCAGTGCCTTGACCGGATGGCCGTTGGCGTCGTTCGGCGTCTGCTGCACCGGCGTGCCGACCGCAAAGCGCAGCAGGTTGTCGCCGGTGAAATCGACGGTGAAGGTGCTGACGCCGCCGAGGACGACGTTGCCGGTGTCGGCCTGGATGATGCCGTTGTTGGCGACCACCGGACCGGCGAGAACGATCGAGCCGTGGTTGGCGCGCAGCGTGCCGTTGTTGGTGATGCCGGCATTCGGGTTCGACGAGGCCGACCCGAACTTGTAATTGCCGTTCAGGAAATCCTGATTGTTCATGTCGGCGGTGGTCGCGATGAGCGAACCGACATTGACCTGCGCGCCTTTGCCGAACAGCACGCCATTGCCGTTGATCAGCCAGACGTGACCGTTGGCAAAAAGGCTGCCGTCGATGTTCGACGGAGTCGAGCCGAGCACGCGGTTGAGCGCGATGGAATTGGAGCCCGGCTGATTGAAGGTGACGGAGTTGCCGACGGCGATGGAGAAGTCGGTCCAGTTGATGATCGCCTTGTCCGACGATTGATTGATCACCGTGCTGTTGCCGCCGCTGGTGATGGTGGCGCTACCGCCGACGACCGTGCCGCCGGATGGGAGACTGCCTGCGTGCGCGGTGGTCAGCAGCGCCGTGAAGAGGCAGCTGGAACCGAGAAGGATGATGCGGGCGGCTTTCGAACGGGTCATTGGCGCTTCTCCGCTCAGAATCTGATGGCGAGGTCGACGAGGACTTTGGTTGCCTTGCGGCCCGCGTCGCTGCCCGGGACGGCGCGGAGGGTGCGGTCGACTTCGACACCCACAGTGATATTTTCGCTGAACCAGCCGCGGATACCCACGCCGGTGGATTCAATGACCTGATCGGGCAAACCGCCGACGGTCTTGTCGAGATACCAGGTACCCGCCGCATCGAAGAACACGAAGGGCTGGATCGTCTGCACGAAGGAATCGGAGATGCGCGTCGTGTAACGCAGCTCCGCCGAACCGCCGAGGCCGTGGTCGCCGGTGATGGCGCCAGGATCATAGCCACGGCCGATCTGTGCGCCGCCAAAGGCGATCTGCTCGCCCGTGATCATGCGATCGAAGGCGAACTGGCCCTGCACAGCGAGGGCGAAGGAGAAGTTATCGACGATCGGACGCGTGTAGCGCGCCGCACCGGCGAGCTTTGTGAAGCTGGTCGTTGCACCTTTGCGCGAAAGATCAAGCGAGCCGTCGGGCGTCGCGCCGAAGATGTCGAGACCCTGTGCAAGATCGAGGGTGGCGCCGAAGGTGCCGCCACCGAGATCGTTCTTCAGGTAATTGATGTCGGCATCGAACACACGCCACTTGTCATGGCTGATACCGAAGCCAAGCACGTTCACGCGCGCGTCTTGCACTGTGAAGCCGCCGTCGAGGGTGAGGGTCTCGGCACGGCTCCGAATGAAGGGATACGACAAACGCGGCCCGATCGCGTAGCTGTTCGTGAGCACATTGGCGGCGCTCAGTGTCGAGCCCGGCTCGCCGTGGGTGTAGCGGCCGATGAGGCTGCCCATCATGCCGTCGCTGCCGATGGGGGTGCGATAGCGCAGATCGCCGCCGATCTGCTCCAGCGAGTTCGGCGATAGTGTGACGTCGCCCATGATCTGGTCGCCGCCGAAGAAGACGGAGTTGATCTCCGCATCGCCCGTGATCGTCCAGATGCCGGAGAAGCGCGAGCCGCGGTTGTCGGCGGCAAGACCGCCCGTGAACTTCGGCTGTGCGGCGCTGATCACGAGATCCGATGCGCCCGGCGTATCGGGCGCGGGACGCAGGATGCCGGTGGCACTGACGCCGGGAAGATCGTTGGAGAGAAGGAGACCGCGCTCGATGCTCGAGAGGCGGAGCGGACGCTCCAGCGAGACGTCACCGAGATAGGAGCGGATGCGATCCTGCGTCTTGCCGTCGACACCTTCGACCGAGACGGTGGAGACGAAGCCTTCGACGACCTTGATCGTGAAGATGCCGTCCTTCACGCGCTGCGGCGGGACGTAGGCGCGGACCAGCGGATAGCCGGCTTCGCGGTAGATGCGTTCGATGCCGTCGGCGACGTCGTAGATGTTGGTGAGCGTGACGTCCTTGCCAATCAGGTCGGCATAGAGCGGACGGAAGCGATCGGCGGGGATCGTCACCGAGCCGACGATCTTCACGTCTTTCAGCTCGAAATGAATCTCATCGACGGCGCGCGGGACCGACGAGCGGTGCGGCGCTTCGATGCTGAAGTTGTAGTCCTCCGGCGCCTTCGGGGGCTCGGGGAGCGGACGATCGCGGCCAGGCTGCGCTGCGCCGGGAATGACCGGCGCGGCGGACGCAACGTCAGCGGAAACAAGTACGCCGTAAGCTGCAAAGCACAGGAGTGCGACGTGGAAACGACGCAGACCCGAAGCCGGCGATATTTTGCGCGCTGTCACTTGAGCAATGCCCCCACACCCGCCGTTTACGCATTCTCAGACTTCGCCTGAGACCGATCAAGGTAGAAAAGCCCGGAATCGCCCGATATCCGCGCGTCGGAGGGGTTAGCATGTCCTTGGTTTTATTGGGAAGATGCCCCGAGCAAGTTCCCTAACAAATTTGCATATGTTGGCAATAAAAAGGGCAGGAATCGCTCACGTCACTGCCCGCAAGCCCTGCCCTTAGTCTTTCGGCATTCGCAGGCCGGTGCTGCCAGCCATATCCGGCCCGACCCATCGGCACTTCACCTCAACCACCCCGGTCCTCATGAAAGCGCCGGACGGAGCTAATCCCTTGCTCTGCCTTTGATTTCACACGGATGCGCGCGAGCACGCATCCTGGCTCCTGTATCGTGCCCGCGAGAAATCTACGTCAAATGACACTCCATTCCGAACTCGAATTGGAATATAATGTGAACATAATGGATTGTAAAGGCGAAATTTGGAACAAAGGGATTTTCCCGTGGCCGATAATGGCGAGAACCATCGGTACCACCGGTCGTTTTTTCTTTTACACAACAAGGAGTTAGGCCATGCGATCTTTCACGTTCTTCCTCACAGCATCCTTGCTGCCGATGGCCTGCCCGGTCGCTACCGCAGACGAGCTGCCCGCGAGCACGGGCGTCTACGGCTGCCGTTTGCGGAGGGCACGTCCGTAAAAGTGTTCGACGACGTCACAACCCACCGTCCGGTGGGCCGCATCGACCTGTTCGCGGTGAGCGGACCACAACCATACAAAGTGATCGCAGCGGCGGCGGGCACGATCATGGCCATTCAGGATGGCTATGCCGCGCAGCAATCAGGGCGCGCCGCGAAGGACTGTCACAACAATTATGTCTGGATCGCGCATCCGAACGGCGAATGGACGAACTACTCCCACGTCACATTCCATTCGGTGACCGGCGACGCCGGGCTACATGTCGGCGACAAAGTCACGGCCGGACAATTCCTGGGGTTCGAAGGCGCCGTTGGCTGCGCGATGCTCAATCACGTGCATTTCGAAGTCGCCGTGCCCGACGCGGCGCATCCGATCGACGAAGGTGGCTTTCTGACGGACAACGACGGCGGCAAGCGCGAACGCAATCCGCGGTTCTGCGATGTCGGCGGCGAAACGGTGACGAAGGACGCGGTGTACGCGGCAGGCGCCTGTCACTAACGCCCGCACAACGCTGACGCTGAATTGAGCAGCGTGCGCAAAACGCACGCGGAGATGACATACGTGCAACCTCAGCACGTCGGCAAGGTGTCGCAACGGGGCGATTCAGCGGGATTTCATAGAAGGTTGTTTTGACCCGCATCTCGCAGAGGAGTTCAACTGATCCACCAATAGCTGGACGTTTGGGGCCTATGTCTGACGAAGTGAAACTGTCGCGCGCACAGACGCGCGACCTGGTGGCGGCGATACTCACCTGCGGTGTCGCCAGCGCGAAGCCAAACGCCAAGCCGGAAGATGCTTACGTTTTCTATCAGCGCATTCGCAGCGAGATCGAGAAGAAGGGCCTCGCCCCCAAGTGATGCGGCATGGATGACGGCCCGAGCGAGATTACGGTCCACGGCAAAGTCGCCGGGAACGTCTCTGCGGGCCGTGTCATCGTCAGCGCCACCGGCGCCGTGCATGGAAATGTCACCGCGCTATCCGTGGAAGTGCATGGCGAGGTGATCGGCGACGTGTCGGCCGAGCGCGTCGTGCTCGGCGCATCGGGCCGGATCGCCGGCGACGTCAAACAAAACCAGCTCTCGATCGAACTCGGCGCGCGGTTCGACGGCATGTGCCGCTGGATCGCCTTGCGCGCGGCGGCGTGAAATCTAGAAGGCGAGTATCCAGCCCGCTTTCTGGGACTTGCGAAACCAGTGCGCATTGGGCGGCAGCGTGACGACGGCCGGATCCGGTTTGTACGCCAGCGCCGCTTCGAGCGCGGCATCGCGGCCCGCGACGTAGTCGGCGTAAGTCTGCGAGGCCGCGATGTCCGGCAGCAGCCAGACGCGCGTGTCCTTCGGATCGGAATCTTCCCAGTAGAGCGTCGAGACCATCGGATGGAGATGCGTCTTCGGCAGTTCGAATTGTTTGGCATCGCCGTAGAGATTGGGCGATGAACCGGTCGGCTCGCCGACGAACAGGGCCTGCGTCCAACGCTCCGCCTGGTTGGCGAAATTCTGCGCGGCGGAGAAGGTGCGCCGGCTGGTCAGCACGAAGAGATGGCCCGGGCGATCGATACCGCGCGCCTTGATCATGCCGAGCAGCAGCGGCTGGTTCTTGTAGTTGTCGCCGCCGCCGTTTTCGCGAATGTCGATGATGAGTTTATCGACGCTGTGTGTGTCGATGAATTTGAACAGGCGGTCGGCGAAGGCGGCGACGGTTTCCTTGTCGCTGTCTTCACACTGATTGTAGACGGCATAGACCACCTTGCCGTCGTCCAGAGCGACGAAGTCGAATGGCGTGTCCTTGCCGTGCAGCGTTGTGGGATGGGCGATCCTGCTTTCATCGCGCGCATGCAGCCATGCGCTCTCCATGCCTTTGGCATCGTCGGCGGCGGGAACGGGTTTGATGCTGACGTCGTGGCGCACGCCATTCTTTTCTATCGTGACGACGAGTGGTGCCGCGATGTCGCCCGACACGATGTCGGCGCCGTGCAGATAGCCGGGACGGCGCAACATGAAGGGGAGCCAGTTGAGGACCCAGCCTTCGTTTTCATGATCCCAGTATGCGGTGAGGGTCTGGAAGACATCGGCCGTGGTATGTCCCACGATCGCAACGATCTTGCCACCGACGGCGCCGGCATAGGCTTTGTCGGCCGCAACGACATACACGCCATCGGCGAACGCACGCGGCAGGATCGGATAGCGCGTGTCGAACCCCGGACCGGCATCAGGCTGTGGGAAGAACGTGGTGTGGCCATCACCGACAAGCGCGAGCAGGCGATACAGCCCCATGACGTAGTGCGGCCAGTCGGCGGTCGGGATCGTTTTGCGGAAGCTCGCGACGTAGGCGTCCATGGCGGCGGCTGACGTGTGGTGGTGCAGCGCCGGATGGATAGCCTGCATCTGGGTGTAGAGCGTGTCGAGATCGCTTGCCCAGTCGGCTCTGCTCATGGAGGGCTGCGGCGGAGGCTCGTCCGCGAAAGCCACAACGGGACCGGACAGTGCAAAGAACAGGACCAGTGCGAAACGATGCATGTGCCACCTCCGTGGTGTGAGGATGGGGAGCGGCGTGCGGCCGTGCATCTCACAGCCGCGTGAGAACAGTGGCCATGCGTGCGCCGCGCGGGTGAAAACTAGCGGCCGGCCTGCGGCAGGAACGCGCTTTGACGCTTCGATGGGCGCGTCCTATCTAGGGCCATCCTTTGGGGAGTAGCCGCCCGCACGACGGGGCGCGCGTCAACACACTTGGCTTCGGCCATGGCGCGGGCAAGGCGGACCGAGTGTCCGTTCTGGCGAGACCAACGGTGTCGATCTCTTGCCCGGGCCGGGTGGAGAGCGATGCTGTTGGCGTTCGACCCGGCCCCCGGAGTTTTGCCTTGGAAACCTTTCTCGTATCGACCGCCGTCGTCGCACTGGCGGAAATCGGCGACAAAACACAGTTGCTCGCCATGGTGCTGGCGGCGCGCTACGCCAAGCCGGTGCCGATCATCTTCGGCATCCTTGCGGCGACGATTGCCAACCATCTGCTGGCGGCACTCGGCGGCTATTATCTCGCGAGCTTTCTGTCGGGAAAGATTTTTCAGTTCGGCGTCGCGCTGTCGTTCATCGCGATGGCGGCGTGGACATTGGTGCCCGACAAGATCGACGACGACGAGACCAAGACGGCGAGCCACGCGAGCGCGTTCTTCGCAACGCTGGTGACGTTCTTCCTGGTGGAGATCGGCGACAAGACGCAGATCGCAACGGCGGCGCTGGCCGCGCGCTTCCACGACGTGGTGATCGTCGCAGCCGGCACGACGACGGGGATGATGATTGCGGACGTGCCGGCGGTGTTTCTCGCCGGCACGGCGCTGAAGCGGATTCCACTGCGCTATGTCCGCTTCGCGGCGGCGGCGATCTTCTTCGCGCTGGGCATATGGGGGTTGATCGTCGCGATGCGGATGTGACGTTGCGCATCCACGCGGCGGAGCACCGCCCGCGTCCTCCACCCCGCGTCTGTCATGCGGCAGCGCGGCGTTCGCCGAGGAGAACCTTGCGCATGTCTCCACCGTTCTTGCTTATCGCATAGAGCAGGTAGACCGAGAGAAACGGCATGCCGCCGAAGAACGTGAAGACGCCGAGAAACAGCCCGGCGGCCGAAAACTCATGCCGCCAGGCGAGCCAGATCCCCGCGAGCGACAGGAGGAAGAGGAAATCGATGTCGAACTGTCCGCGCCAATCCATCACGGCAAGGTCGGCGAGTGCGGTTGCCATGAAATTCCAACCGTGATTCAGGCCGACCGGGATCGTGTAGGCCAGGATCGCGACAATGGCGACGAGGAGAAAGCCACGAAAAGCAATCATTGTTCGTTTTCCTTTGCTTTGAGAAATTGATAGCGCGAGACCATCGCGAGCAGACCGATGCTGCCCGTGCAGACGATCGGGATCAGCCATAGCAGCGGCCGCATGCCGAGGCGGGCGGCGTCGCGCGCGACAAGTGCGTAGGCCGTGCCGACCGCGATTAGCAGATCAATCCACACCTGGTTGCCCCAGGCATTGACGGTGTGGTTGGCCCAAAAGCCGACCGGCCCTTCCATCGCAACCGTGTAGATCGAGAAGGCGAGAAACAGCGCCGAAAGGGCGGCCGAAATCATCCAGCCGTTGCGCAAGGGCGGACGGTCGGCGCGGGCGCCGGTCAGCACGGTGCCAGCGAGAAAGCAGACAGCGGCGATAGCGGGAAGCGTTTCGTAGATCGCAGCAGGCATGGCCGAGCCTCATTTGTAGCGGTCGCTACAAATCTTATAAGCGATTGTAGCGGTCGCTACAAGAGCGGTCTTACAGGCGGGCGACCTCGTCCAGGCCCATGCTTTTCAGCAGCATGGTGCCCTCGACAGCCACCAGCAGCCGCAGGGCCTCGGTCCGCCGTTTGGCCGGTGGCGCGTCGAGCTGCGCCTCGGTAAAAGCAAGGAACCCGCGGGCAATCTGCTCGCCAAGGGTTCGATAGAACGGATCGTCGCGTGCCGCGTTCGCGGCAATTTCCAGCCAGACGCGCATGTAAGGCCAGGAATCCGGAGCGAGCACGATCTTCACGACCTTCTTGCGCAGCTGCTCGTAGGGCAGCGGCTTTCCGGTCAGTTCCCCCTGCAGGTGCCCAGCAAAGCGAAGAGAGACACGCTCCAGCGCCGCCGCAATGAGGTCGGTCTTGTCCTTGAAATAGTAGAGGAGCATGCGATCGCTGGTGCCGGCCGCATCCGCCAGCGGGCGCAGGCTGGAGGCGGAGAGGCCTTCGGCCAGAACGTAGTCGGCAAGCTTGTCTATGATCGCGGCGCGGCGATCGTCCGATTTTGTCACGCAGGACCAATCCGATTTCCTGAAAACAGAATAACCGGCCGGACAGGTCTTGTCCGGCCGGTTATCGATGGCAGTTCGGCTGACGCCGGTCGCTTACTTGAAGATCAGCGAGATCGTTTCGGCGACGCAGGCCGGGCGCTGGGCGCCTTCGATTTCGATGGTGACTTCGTTGCGCAGCTGCATGCCGCCGGACTTCGGCTCGGCGCCGAGCAGCTTCTGGCGGGCGCGGACTTTGGAGCCGACGGTCACCATGTTGGTGAAGCGGACCTTGTCGCTGCCGTAGTTGATGCCGCGCGTCACGCCGTCGATGCGGAGCATACCGCCCGTCAGCCACGGGATCAGCGAGAGCGTGAGATAGCCGTGCGCGATGGTCTTGCCGCCCGGCATCTCCTTGGCGGCGCGTTCCACGTCGACATGGATCCACTGATGGTCGCCGGTCGCGTCGGCAAACTGGTTGATGCGCTCCTGGGTGATCTCCACCCAATCGGAGACGCCGATTTCCTGACCGGCGAGGCTGGCCACGGTGTCGAATGTTGCAGTCTTCATTTCACTTCTCCCTGTGTGTCGAGTTCATTTGCGAACGTGCGGACGCGGCGTTCGAGTTTGTGCAATGGGCCATCAGTGATGCCCATCGATGTGAGATACGCGGCGGTGCGGTAAAGATATTCGCGATTGGTGCCGATGATGCCTTCGGCGGTCGCGAGGCGTTGCACCATATCCGCTTCGCTGAGCGCATGCTCGTAGCGCGGATGGGCGCGGTTGATGACGAAAGTCAGCATGCGTGTCTGCCCGAGGCCTTCGACATCGCCGTTGATCCAGCGCGGCTCATACGAACCGGAGAGCATCTCGCGATACCATAGGACGGAGAGTTCGCTTTCGACGTCCTTGGCTTCGATGCGATGCGCAACGCCGGTGCAGGAACCGCCGCGATCGATACCGAGCATCAGACCGGGCTTTTCGATCGTGCCGCGGCCGACCGGCAAGGTGAGGCAGAAGGTGCGGTGATAACCGCGAACGTGCGTCTTCCTGCTGTCGGCAACGGTGATCGCCGGATTCCACATCAGCGAGCCGTAGCCAAATACCCAGACATCGGTATCGGGGGCGACGGCGCTGCGGATCGCCTTCAGCGAGGCGTTGCGAGCTTCTTCCGACATGAGCGGAAGGCCGCCGCGCTTGGCCGCCTGGTCAGCGATCCAGCGCACGCGATCAATGGTGAAATCCTCGCGCTTCAGATCGCGGCCCAGACGGAATTGCGCTTCCGGCTGCGGCTCTGCGGGAATTTCCGGCGGTTGTTCGTCAGACAATGCGCGACTCTCGTTTGCCCCAATAGCGGTCGCGGATCAGGCGCTTGTAGAGCTTGCCGGTCGGATGGCGCGGCAGCTCCTGCTCGAAATCCACGGTGCGGGGGCATTTGATGGGGGAAAGCTGGTCGCGGCAATAGGCCATGATCTCGGCCGCAAGTTCCGGCCCCGCATCGGCCCAGTTCGCGGGCTGCACGACGGCTTTCACCTCTTCGCCAAAATCTTCATTCGGCACGCCGATCACGGCGACATCCGCCACCTTGGGGTGGTTGATGATGATGTTCTCGGCTTCCTGCGGATAGATGTTCACACCGCCGGAGATGATCATGAACGCCTTGCGGTCGGTGAGGTACAGGAAACCGTCCGCGTCGAGCTTGCCGATATCGCCGAGCGTCGACCATTCGGGATGTTTGGGATGGCGCGACTCCGCCGTCTTCTTCGGGTCGTTGTGGTAGGAGAACTGTGCGGCGGAGGCGAAGTAGATCGTGCCCTCTTCGCCGACGCCGAGTTCGTTGCCTTCGTCATCGCAGATGTGGATCGGCGAGAGCAGCGACTTGCCGACGGTGCCGGGATGGGCGAGCCAGTCGGTGCTGTTGGTGTAGCACATGCCGTTGCCTTCGGTGCCGGCGTAATACTCGTGCAGCACCGGGCCCCACCATTCGATCATCTTGCGCTTCACTTCGATCGGGCAAGGCGCGGCGGCGTGGATCGCCGACTTCATCGACGACACATCGTATTTGAGGCGCGTCTCGTCCGGCAGCTTCAGCATGCGCACGAACATCGTCGGCACCCACTGGCTGGCGGAGATCTTGTACTTCTCGATCACGCGCAGGGCGTCTTCGGCGTCGAAGTGCTCCATCACGACAACGGTCGAGCCGAGGCGTTGCAAGGTCATCGAATAGTGCAGCGGCGCGGAGTGATAGAGCGGCGCCGGCGTGAGGTAAGTGGAGTTCTCGTCGATGCCGTAGAGCATGGTGACGAGGCCGAGCAGCGGCGCAGGTGCATCGATCGGCGTGCCGGCGAGCGGCTGGCGCACGCCCTTCGGACGGCCGGTGGTGCCGGAAGAATAGAGCATCGCGGCGCCGGCGGTCTGATCGGCGATCGGTGTCTTGGGCATATCGGCGACAGACGCTTCGTAGCTGTCGAAGCCGGCGACAGTGCCGCCGACCATGAGGAGCTTCACATCGGGCAGCAGCGGGACGACTTCTTCGGCGACCTTTGCGACGCCGATGCCGGTGACGAGGACTTTCGCGTTGGCATCCTTGACGATGTACTCGACTTCACCGGCGGTGAGGCGCGAGGAGATCGCGGTGAAATAGAGACCGGCGCGCTGGGCGGCCCAGCACACTTCGAGGAAGCGGGCGTTGTTCTCCATGAAGATCGCGATGCCGTCGCCGATCTGCAGACCGAGTTTGCGGAAAAGCTGTGCGCCCTGATTGGAACGCTCGTCGAGTTCGCGGAAGGTGATGGTCTCACCGGTGCTCGCCATGATGAGAGCGGGCTTGTCGGGCGTCTTCTGCGCAATGACGGCGGGATGCATGGCGTTCCTCGGGGTGTTTTCTTTCTCTTTATCGCTCCCCTCCCTGCCCCTCAACCGTTGGGCTGGTGCGGTGTTGGGAATTTTCTAACGCGGTGGACGCAGAGGACAGGCGCAGAGGGACGCTGAGGATGTTGGCGCGCGTTTGCGCGCCGGAGTTTCTGCGTTCCCTGCGCCTGTCCTCTGCGATCTCTGCGTTAAAACCTTTCCGATGCGGAAAGGTGCGTGCTTGGGACATCTGGTCTCTCGTGACCGGGTGGTCCGCATTTGCGGGCCATGACAAGGTGCGACGATGAACAGCCCAAAACGTAAGCAGATGACGTTCGCGGATGGCGACGTCTCGTATCTTGAGTGGGAAGCGGATGCGCCCGTGCTGCACTTTGCACATGCGACCGGCTTCAATGCGGAGACCTATCGCGCGTTGCTGGCGCCGCTGGCGGGCAGGTTTCACATCTTCGCCATCGATCAGCGCGGGCATGGCTTCTCGACATTGCGGGCCGAGCCGGACGAACTGAAGGGCTGGGATGTTTACAGCAGCGATCTGGCCGCGTTCCTGACGCGGGTTGCGGGCGGTAAGCCGGCCGTGCTGGCCGGACATTCGATGGGCGGGATCGCGAGTTTGATGGTGGCGGCGCACCATCCGGAACTGGTGCGCGCGGTGGTCGTCGCCGAGCCGGTGCTGGTATCCGACACACCGCCGACGCCGGAGCAGACGCGTGCGATGGCCGAGCGGCCGAACCTCGCCGAGATGGCGGCGCGGCGGCGCGGGACGTTTGCCTCTTTCGACGAAGCGTTCGGCCGCTATCGCGGGCGGGGCGCGTTCACGACGTGGCCGGACGAGACGCTGACCGACTATCTGCATGGCGGACTGGTGAAGACCGGCAACGGCGATGAGGTGCGGCTTGCCTGCGCGCCCGCGTGGGAGTCGGCGACGTTCCGCAATGCCCATCCGGGCGGGGCGCGGCTGACGGGCATGATGAAAGCGCCGCTGACATTGCTCCATGCGGAAAACGCGATGGATGGCACGGCGCGGGCGAGCGAGGTGGATATCGTGCGGCAGCAGAAGCCGGACGCGAAGATCATCCCGGTGCCGGAGGTGACGCACTTCCTGCCGATGGAGAAGCCCGAGCTGGTGCGCGACGCGATAGCAGCGTTTGCGGGCTAGCTACTGCGAGAATTTTTGCTCAAGCCGCGCCAGCAACTCTTCGCTGGTGAAGCCAAGGGCTTCGAGACGGCCGGAGCGGGATAGCAGGGCGAGGCCCGACAGCGCGGCGGCGATCAGGACGGTGTCGGCCTGGGTGTCGCGGCTTTTGGAACCGCCACCGACAGCTTCCGACAGAGCCATCAGGGCCGCGATCATGCGGCCGTTGAAGTGGCGTTCCGCTTCGTCGGGGCGTGTGTCGTCGGCGAAGGCGCCGGGCATTGCGGCGAGCGTTTCACTGTTCTTCAGGAGTTCGAGCGCCGCGGTGGCGGCGGCGGTCAGGCCCTTGCCGCCGCTCTGCGAGGCTTCGCGCATGCGGCGCGTCAGGCTGGAGAGATCGTCGGCGGCGAGCGCGAGCAGCAGCTCGCTCTTGTTTCGGAAATAGCCGTAAAGGGCGGCCGGCGCATAACCGGCCTCGGTCGCAACACCGCGCAGCGACAGATGGGCAGCGCCGTCGCGCGCGGCCACGCGGCGGGCGGCTTCCAGGATCGCGGTGCGGTTGGCGGAATGCTCCGCTTCCCGGCGCTTCGCACGAATGGCTGCAACATCCGACATGGCGCGATGATAAGTGATTCGCGCGGCTCGCGGGTCTACAACTCTTCGCAAAGAGGGAGGGCCGCCATGTTCCATGACGCAAACCGTGAGCTTCAGGACCGGTTCGGCAGCCGCGCGCTGGCAGATCGTCTGGTGGAGCGCCTGCATCGCGACCGCTTCAACGATGACGACAAAGCGTTCATCGAAGCATCGCCATTCTTCTTCCTCGCGACGGCCGATGCCGAAGGACGGCCGGACTGTTCGTTCAAAGGCGGGATGCCGGGCTTTGCCCGCGTGCTGGCGCCCGACGCGCTCGTGTTCCCGGACTACGACGGCAACGGGATGTTCAAGAGTCTGGGCAATATCCGCGCCAATCCGAATGTCGGGTTGCTGTTCATGCGCATCGGCGAGAAGCCCGGACGGCTGCGCATCAACGGGCATGCGGAGGTTCTGTTCGACGATCCGCTGATCGCGGAGACCCCGGGCGCGCAATTGGTGATCCGCGTGACGCCCGAACACATCTTTCCGAACTGTCCGCGCTATATCCCCGAGCTGGAGATGAAAGCGCCGTCCGTGTATGCGCCGAAGCCCGACCACGAGCCCGTCGAGCCGGCGTGGAAGAGCTTTGAAATTCTGAAAGATGTGGTGCCGCCACGGCGGCGCTGAGATCAGCGCCGCTCAGGGGTGCATGGAATTGTAGAGACGAACGCCAGCGTTGAACTCGCTGACCACGCGTTCCTTCTCCTGCTGGTTCTTGTCCTTCTGGTCTTCGAGGTTGGCCTCGAAGCCATCGTCATAGAGCCGGCTGAAGAGCGGTGGATTGTTGCGATGTTCAACGATCGCGTGGTTCAGGCAGTCCTGATAGGTGTCGGACTTGTTCTGGAACGTGACGACCGCATCGCGCGCCTTCGTCATGTCCTCTTCCGTTGCGGTCGAACCGTCAACGGTCGGCGGAGACTTGGGCACAGCGCAAGAAGGCTGCTGCGGCCCGCAAGCCGCAACAGCCATCGAGAAACCAACAATCAGGCCTAAGCGGCCGACGAATTCACGCATGGAGATGGTTTAGTTCTTCGGCTTGCAGAAGTCGCTGGTGTCGCGTGCGCAGTGCGCCTTGGCTGCCGCATTGATCTGCTCGGCAAGCTGCTTCTCGGCGTCGACGCTGTCGTTGTACTTCTGCGCGTTGGCGGCGTAGTCGTCCGCGGTGCGCTTCTTCACGTCGGCATCCTTCTGAGCCGGCGCGCTGTTCATCATCTGCTGATCGTTGTTCATCGCGGTGTTCACACAGTCGCGATAGGTCTTCAGCTGCGCCTGATAGATGTGCAGGTCCTTGAACACACCGTTCAGCTTGGTCTGGCCATCCGGAATGCTCATGGCGGTGATTTCGGCGGCGGTCGGAACGGCCGGTTGAATCGGCGCCGAGCCGCAACGGTCGTCGGCATAGGCCGGCGCGGACAGCATGGCCAAAGCGAAAATCCCCAACCCAACGCGAATAAGCATGACGGCTCCCTGATCTACTTTCATTGCGCGACCCCTCGCGAGGCGCGGAGTGAAGCACATAAAAAGAGGCCGAACAAAGGCACTGCGTCAAATTGGTGAGCGCCGCCTCACGCGGCGTAGGGCGGCGCTGGGTCATACTCCATGTAACGCTGCACCTGGCGGGCGAATTCCGGTTCGTACCACTGGCCAATGAGCCACAAGGCCATGTCGATTCCGGCCGACACTCCCGCAGCGGTAACCACGTTGCCGTCCTGTACATAACGCGCATCGGCGAGCACTTCCGCGGCTTCCTTGCGTTCGCGCAGGGCTTCGACAAATGCCCAGTGGGTGGTGACGCGCTTGCCGCGCGCCGGGCCGGCAGCGGTCAGCAACATTGCGCCGGTGCATACACTCGTGACCCACTGACAGCTCGCCGAGATGGTGGCGATCCAGTCGAGCAGATGCTTGTTCTCCACTTCGACGCGTGTGCCCTGCCCGCCCGGGATCAGGATGACGTCGAGCTTCGGGCAGTTGGCGGTCGTGACATCCGGGACGATTCGCATCCCGCCGCGGCAACGGACCGGCTCAGCGCTCTCTGCGATCAGCAGGAGGTCGAATTCGTCCGGCTTGAACTCGCGGGCCATCTTCAGGACCTCCCACGGGCCGGCGAAGTCGAGCTCTTCGGCGTCGGGAAAGAGGAGGATGCCAATGGTGCGTTTCATGATGCTTCTCCCTGGAAGTGAAAGCGGGCGCGGAAGGCGCCGGGGCTGACTTTGAGTTGACGCTGAAAGGCGCGGCGCATGCGCTCCTCCGAACCGAAGCCGGACCGGGCGGCGACCACACCGACGGGCAAGGCAGAGCCGGTGAGAAGACGGCGTGCGGCTTCGAGGCGGACGCGCTCGACATAGCGGGCGGGTGTCTCGCCTGTTTCGGCCACGAAGGCGCGGGCGAAGGTGCGCTCGCTCATCTTCGCGGCAGCGGCGAGCGCGCTGATGTCGAGGTCTTCGGAAATGTTCTCCGGAATCCAGCGCAACACGCTGGTGAGGCGGCTGTTGGGATAGGACTCCGGCTTCAGGTGGCTGCTGAACTGCGACTGGCCACCCGGGCGGATGAGAAACATCACATGCTGGCGCGCGATGGCGAGGGCGAGATCGTCGCCGTGATCTTCGCGGATCATCGCGAGCGCGAGGTCCATGCCGGCGGTGACACCGGCGGAGGTCCAGAGACGGCCGTCGCGGACGTAGATCGCGTCGCTCTCGACCGTGATGTTCGGATAGGCGGCGAGCTGTTCGACACGGCCCCAATGGGTGGTGGCGCGCTTGCCGTCGAGGAGGCCAGCCTGCGCCAGCGCGATGGAGCCGGAGCAGACGGAGGAGACGCGGCGGGCGGTTTTCGCACCGGTCTTCATCGCCTGCATGAACGCGCCGTCGTGGAGCGCGGCATCGACGCCATCACCGCCCGAGACCATCAGCGTGTCGATGCTTTTGAACAGGCCCGGCGCCGTGTAGGGGGCATCGGCGACCAGCTTCAGCGCACCGGAAGAGGTGGTGAAGGTGCCGGCCTTCTTTGCGGCGATGACGATCTCATAGACCTGCCGTTTCAGGCCGACATTCGCGGCCGCGAACATCTGCAGCGGACCGGTGATGTCGAGCACCTGAGCGCCTTCGAAGGCGAGCATGACGACCTTGCGGGATTTCGGCGGCTTGACCATGGGCCAAGCTTAGGCGGTCACCGCCTTGGCGGGAATGACAATCACCCCACCATTCCTGCCAACCTGATTTCGGCGGCGATCAGGGCCGGATGGTCTTCGCGAAGCCGATCTTCTCGGCGAACGCGGCAGCAAAGCGGATGAGCAGGGCAGCAATCATCAGAGTAAGGCCAAGGGCGAGGAACTGGTCCGGGCGGTGGGGGCTCACATACTGGTCAAGCAGACCGAGGGTGAAGATGGTCCAGTAGGCGTACATCACGAAGCGGTGGATGCGCGACCACGCGGCGAAGCCGAGGGTGCGGATCGACAGGCTGTTCGAGGTCAGAACCTGGACTGCCAGCATGGCGACGCCGACGGCGGTGAATAGCACGACGGTCGGCGGGATGCGGTAGCCGCCGAGGACATAGGGCGCGATGACGGTCGCCAGATAGGCGGCGTAGGCAAAAGCGAAGCCAAGGCCATAAGCGCGGCGGTCGATCAGCAAGCCGGGCACGCGGAACAGGCGAGCCAGCGGACCGGCGAGGAACGGCAGCAGGAAGATCACGATGGCGGCACGGCCGGCATACTGGACGGAGGTGCGCCAGCCCTCCTCGCTCACGCCGTAAGCGGTGAGTCCCATCGCGATGGAGACACCGGCGATCGCGGCGCAGATGCCAACCACCGCATACGGGCGGATGCGATCGAACGATGTGGAGCTGGCGTAAGCAACGCGGGTGCCGGTAGCGGACATCGGAACGTTTTTCCCTCTTGCGCATCATCAACGCGCGGTGTGGGAAAACGCTCCGTGTCCGCTGTCGATTACGTTTTGGGGGCGCGAACCGCCGGCGAGATGCCGCTCGGATCGACCAGCATGCCGTGCACCTGCATGTTGTGGCTGTGCGCGAGCTGATGCAGCGCGAAGGCGGTTTGCAGAGCCGATACCCGGCCCTGTGCATCCTGCGCCGCGTTCACCGCTTCTTTCGCCAGCTTGAGCGCGAAGCCCGGCTTCTGGGCGATGCGGCCGGCGAGCGCGAGGGTGAAGTCGCCGAGTTCGGCCAACGGCACGACGTGGTTCACCATGCCGAGGCGTTTGGCATCGGCAGCGTCCAGCCAGTCGGCGGTGAACAGCATCTCTTTCGCCTTGCGGACGCCGACCTCCCACGGGTGATGGAAAAACTCAGCCCCGCCGACGCCCATGGCGACGGTGTTGTCGAGGAACATGGCGTCGTCCGCGGCCACGACGATATCGCAGGGCCACACCAGCATCAGGCCGCCGGCGATCACCTTGCCCTGCACCTGCGCGATCGTGGGCTTGGGGATATTGCGCCAGCGTTCGGAGAAGCCGATGTAGATCTCCTTCTCGCGCGACATCTGTGCCTCGGCACCGGCGCATTCGAAGCCGCACCAGGTTCCGACCGTCTCGTGCTCCTTCATGGCCGTGTAGGTATCGCGCTCGCGCAGATCGTGGCCGGACGAGAAGTGCGGACCGTTCGCGGCGAGGATGATGACCTTGATGTCGTTGTCGCGCGCCGCGGCGTTGAACGCATCGTTCAGCTCATAAAGGAGCTTCGTGTCCTGTGCGTTTCGCGTATCGGGACGGTTGAGAACGATTCGCGCGATGTGCGGTGCGGGCTGTTCATAAAGGAGCGTTTGAAATTCTGGCATGGCATTTGTCCCTGTTTTCCGGGCGGAAGCCTACTCCTTGTGCATTCCAGCTTCATCATCCTGGAACCCAACGGCAAGGAACCCGTTGCGAAGGGGTACTTCAAAACACTTGGGAGACTTGCTCGTGAACGGGATCATTTATCTGGTTGGTTTGATTGTCGTTGTGATGGCCATTCTGTCGTTCCTCGGCCTGCACTGAGCCAGCGCCATGACAGTCATTGAAACGCCGGTCGTCGCGGAGACGACACCACGCCCATCGTTCGTGCAGTGGGGTGCCGTGTTTGCCGGCGCCATCACCGCAGCGGCGATTTCGTCCGTGCTGGTTGCATTTGCGTCGGCAGCGGGACTTTCCCTCGCATCGACGGCGCCGACCTGGCGCGACACGTCTTTTGCGCTCTGGCTGCTGGCGGGATTGCTGCTGGTGCTGATCGCACTCGCGAGCTTCGGCGCCGGTGGTTATGTCGCCGGGCGGTTGCGCTCGCGGGTGGTGATCTCGACCGTCGAAGAGATGGACTTCCGCGATGGGATCCACGGCCTTCTGGCCTGGGGCCTTGCGGTGCTGTTCGGTGCGATCATCGCGGTCCTGACTTTGAACGCCGCGGCGCCGGCGGTGGTGCCGGGTGGCGCGACCAGTGCTTCAACGTCGGTCGCGGGTGAGAACCTGCTCGCATACGAGGTGGACAAGCTGTTCCGGTCGATGAAGCCGGCAACGCTGGCCGATCTGCAGTACTCGCGGTCGGAAGCCAGCCGCATCCTGCTGACGACGCAAGGCCATGACGGCGTGACGTCGGATGACCGGCTCTATCTCACCGATCTGGTGGCGGAGCGTACGGGCCTTACCGATGACGAAGCCGCACAGCGCGTGAATGAATCGATCCAGCGCGCCGACGATGCCCTGACCAAGGCGCGTCATACCGGAGTGCTGGAAGCGTTCATGACGGCGGCGGCGCTCATGCTGGGCGCAGTGGTCGCGTGGTTCGCGTCGCTGAGCGGGGGCCGTGACCGCGAGCGTGACGTGGCGCCGTGGTGGTCGATCCAGCGGCACCGCATCGCGTAACAGTTAGGCGTAAAACGACGGTCGCCCTTTAGCTACGGCGGAGGGCGACCGCATAGCCTTCCACCGGTTTGCCCGCCTCATAACGCGGATTGGCTTCCATCAAACCGGCAACGTCGAAGCCGTGACGCGCAGCGAGGCGGCGAAGGTAGGGCTCCGAATGGCGCCAGCGGCGCTTCGGGCCGAGCGAGAAGCCCTCGCCGGTATCTTTCTCCACTGTGAAGAGAAAATGCGCGTCGGCACTGACGCGCTTGGCGATGCTTGCGAAGGTCGCCTCGAGATCGCCGAGATAGACGACCGTGTCGCCGGCCAGCACAAGATCGTAGAGCGTGTTGCCGCCACTGAGCGCGGTTTCGATGTCGGCGACGGCGAGATGATCGTAGATGCGCAGCGCCCGCGCCTTCTCCACCATCTTGGGCGAGAGGTCGATGCCGTCGAGGCGGCCAGCCATGTCCTTGAACGCCGCGCCGGTGAGGCCGGTACCGCAGCCGAGGTCGAGCACGGTGAGACCGGTCGCGCCCGGCATGATGAGATCGGCGAGCGAGCGCAAAATCTGCGGCGCCTGATAGCGCAGCTGCTCGATCATGCGGCTGTCGTAATCGGCGGAGAACTGGTCGAAGAGATGACGCACGTAACCGGCGTCGGAGCGGGGGCGGGATTTGATCGCTTCGGCTTCCGCGATTTTTGCGTTGCGATCCGGCGCGTCATCTTCATCGAGCGAGGCGAACGCGTCGATGGCGCGGTCGGCTTCGCCGGCGGCAAGCCATGCGCAGCCCGCGAGATAGCGGGCAGGCGCGAACGCTGGATCGAGACGCAGCGCGCGCTGGAATTCGGCGATGGCGGTCGGTAGCTGATCCTGCTTCAGCAGGACTTCGCCCAGCGCCGTTACCGCCTGCGGGATATTCGGATTGAGATGCACGGCTTCGCGCGCCTGCACCAGCGCGGCATCGAGATTGCCGGCTTCGCTCAACGCGCGTATCAGCAGGAGCCGCGCCAGCAGCCCGCCGCGCCCGGCATCGAGCCGGGCGCGCAGGAACGACGCCGCCTCCGCGGCGCGTCCCTCGCGGACCAGGTTTTCGGCATGCTCGAGCGGGTCGCCGTCAGCCTGCAAGCACGCACTTGCCGTTGTTGAGCACGACCACATCGCGCTCCTTCAGGCGCGAGCGGTAGGACACGACGTTCCCGTCGACCCACATCTCGGTGACGATCGTCTCGCCCGGATAGACCGGCGAGGAGAAGCGCACGTTGAATTCGGTGATCTTGGTAGGGTCGTATTTGCAGACCGTCGAGATGATCGCGCGGCAGGCCGTGCCGTAGGAGCAGAGGCCGTGCAGGATCGGCGCCGGGAAGCCGGCCATCTTGGCGATCTTCGGATCGCGGTGCAGCGGGTTACGGTCGCCGCTGAGTGCATAGATGAAAGCCTGGTCCTTGCGCGTGTCGCATTCGTGAACGAGGTCCGGCGCGCGGGTCGGGATCGCATGCGGTTCGGGGGCACCGTCCTTTGGGCCGCCGAAGCCGCCATCGCCGCGGGCGAAGGTGGTGCCGATCAGCGTGGCGAGCTTGTCGCCGGTCGACTTCTCGCGGATCACGCGCTCGTTCACGATGACCGCTCCCTTGTCTTTGCCCTTGTCGTAGGCGCCGATGATGCGGGTGTCGGAGATGATCTCCGCGGCCGGTGGAAGCGGCTTGTGGATCTGCACGCGCTGCTCGCCATGCACGACCATCAGGTAGTTGATGCCGGCCATCGGGTTCGGCCCGACCTTGGCGTTGGCACCGGGACGGCCCATCGGGATGACGGTGGCGAAGGTCGGCACGACGACGAGGTTCTGCTCGTAGGAGAACGGCAGCTCGGCCTCGTTCATCGGATCGCGCTGGAAGCCGATGCCGAGCGCATAGAGCATCACTTCGCGATCGCCATAGCTGGCTTCCATGCCAGTGGTCTTGGCCTGCATCATCTCTTCGTAGTTGATGGGCATTCGTCTCTCCCGTATTTCGTTGTGGCGAGAGTGAAACCCACAACCGTTCCCGCCGCAATGCGAGACTTTGCGTTGCGCGGCGTACGTGGTTTTCTTCCGCGACGGTAAGGGACGGGACCGGGGAGATTCATGGCCGAGGGGCCGCAGAACGCACACTTCAGGCGCAGCCTCATGTGGGGATGCGTGTTGCCGGTCGTGCTTGCGCTGCTGCTCGGCGGCGGCTGGCTGGCGTACAACACCTACTACTACACGTCGGGATACAAAGAGGCGCCGGGGCTGCCGACGGTGATGAGCGCGGTGCAAGCGAGCCCGACCGCAACGGCGATGCTGGGCTCTGGTATCCAGATCACGCGCATGGAACTGAACATGCCGGGTGGACCGCGCAAGGGCGGGCAGCGCTACTTCTACAAGATGCGGGTTGCGGGCGCGAAAGCATCGGGCGAGGTGCAGGCGAGCGTTCTGATCGACAAGACGCAGACTGAGATCACGGACCTGCGGCTGATCGACAGCGAAGACACGCCGCACAACCTGATGACGGAGATCGGACCGAAACCGTAGGCGTCAGCCGATCGACTCGAAGCGCGGCACGGAAACGGCGGGGCCTTCGCTCCAATAATCGGTGAGCGGCACGCCCTTGCGCTCGATCATCTCGGAAGCGTGCTGGTAGCCCTCCGCGATCGCGCGGTCGAATGCCTGCCAATCGCGCAGGCCCACGCCGACCAGCGGTGGCTCGAAGATATAGTCGGCCTGCTCGCGCACCACGCGGCGCTGCGCTTCCGAACCGACGGTGCCGGAGCGCATGAGGATCGACACGATGGACGGCGAGCCGCGCATGCGCTGCCACAACAGCGACCAGATGGGACGCTCGCCATACCGATCGTCGGTCACGCGGAAGTCGAGTTCGCCGGTGACATCGGAGGCGATGATCGGACCGGCGGAGTGTTCCTTCATCACATCCACCGGAAGATTGTTCATCACGCCGCCATCGACGAGGAGGTGGCCGTGATGGGTAACGGGCGGAAGGATTCCCGGAAGCGCGACGCTGGCCCGCAAGGCGCGCCACAAGGCGCCGCTGCGATGCACATGAATGCGGCCCGAGGTTAGATCGGACGAGACGCAGAAAAACGGCTTTGGGAGCTCCTCGATCCGTATTTCGCCAAAGTAGTGGCGCAGGAGATCGGAGACCCGCTTGCCGCGAACCAGCGCAATCAACGGGACTGTGTAATCATTGAGCGGGTTCGAGGCGACGAATGCGACGCGCACCCGCTCCGTGAGCTCTTCGATCGACCATTCAGCTGCGACACCAGCGGCGATGATCGCACCCATGCTGGTACCGCCGAGGTTGTCGAGCGGGACACCGGCTTCGATGAGCGCTTTCAGAATCCCTATGTGGGCAAAGCCGCGGGCACCGCCGCCCGCGAGAACGATGCCGATGGCGCGGCCCGAGATGAAGCGCGCAATACGCGCGATGTCACCGCTACGACCGGCGCGGATGTGATGGTGCGATTCGAAGAGGCCGCTGCGGATGGCGAAATGCTCTGGCAGACCTTCGCTCTCACCGCTCTTATGGAGCAGCAGAAGCTGCGGCAGGCCCGATGCGCGCTCCTTGAACGCGGGCATGTCGAGCGGCCGCAGCGGCAGCGGACGGTCGGCGCGGGCGAAGAGCAGAATGCGATCGGCCTGGCGCAGGCATTGATGCGTCCACGGGCTGTCCGGCGCGTCGCCGCAATAGAAGACGATGTCGTGATCGGCCTCGAAGGTGCTGAACCATTCGGCCGGACGCTCCGCTTCGCGGGAATCGAGCACCGCGGCACGCGAGCCCATGTCGCGCAAGGCGGCTGCTAAGCGTTGCGCCAGCGGCTCATCCTGCAGACCTTCCTGCAACGGTATGATCGCAAAGGTTTTGGGACGGCCGACGCGATCGTCGCCATGCGTGGTGCTCTGCAGGCGCTTTACGAGAAGGCGCATCAGATTGAGCATCACGCGCGGGTGACGACCGATCAGCGTCTCGAACGTCTGCGGACTGACGCGGAGAAGCTCGGTGTCGCGCAGCGCGACGAGCTGCACGGTGTGTGCTTCGCCTGAGATAAGGGACATCTCGCCGACCGTCTCGCCGGCAGGGATATGCGCGACGAGCTTGCGGTGGCCCTTTTCATCCTGGGCGAAGACGCCGAGCGAGCCGGTGACGACGAGGAAGAGCGCGTGATCGTTCTCGCCGTCGCGGTCGAGCAGCATGCCGCCGGGAAGGCCGAACCAGTTCGCTTCCGACAGCAGCTTCTTCAGTGCGACGTCGCCGACTTCCGCCAGCAGCGGGAAGTTGCGCAGCTGCTGATGCAGCGTGTCGGGATAGTAGGTCTGGGTTCCAGCCCGGAAGGATGAAAGGAAGGCCATGTTCATCGGAATGCGTGACCTTCTCTTCTTAACTCACCAGGCGGTCCAACCGCCATCGACCGGCAATGCCGCACCGGTGATGTAGCTGGATGCCGAGGAGGCGAGGAACAGCAGGGGGCCGCGGATTTCCGAAGCCTCACCCAGGCGGCCGAGCATGGTCTTGCCGGCGAGGCGGTCGGCGAACGCCGGATCGCGGGTCTGGACCTCGGCGCGCGGGAAAGG
>DATAHD010000221.1:0-3413 GCA_036263395.1 Rhizomicrobium sp.
TGGCCCGCAGTCGCGGGCCATGACAGCTATTTGGTTGAGCGGACTTCGTCATACGCCCTTTGCACCTTCTTCGGCGCGATCATCCGCCACGCGGACTCCAGCCGTGCACGCAGCTCGCCCGAATCCAGATCCTCGACCCGCACAAAGCTCCACAGCAGGCGCCCGGCGCGCATCGGCCAGAACGTGTCCGGCCGCGATTCGAACAGCACCATCTGGTGGGCCTGTGGCAGCTTGAAGATCCACGCCCCCTCCTTGCTCGAGTAGAGCGCGAAGGAGCTCTTGCCGACCTGAAACCACGGGTCGCCATACCATTCGTTCTCCCACGCTTGCGGGAACGACAGCGCGATCTTGCGGATGGCGGCGAGTCGGGGCGGTTTGGCCGCGGGTGCGGAGGCGCGTTTCATGCCGCAGGGTCCTGTTTTCGCAGCACAATCTTGCCGCGCCGCCAGAGCAGGGCAGCGTTGTCTTGACAGGGTTTGCCCCCGTCCTTAAATCCCGCGCCTCGGTCTGGATATGGCAGCGTAGCTCAGCTGGTAGAGCGCGGGAATCATAATCCTTCGGTCGGCGGTTCGAATCCGTCCGCTGCTACCAGACACGCAGACTTTGGCGAGGACGCGTTGAGCACTGCCCCCGAGTCGAACCCTCCCACCGTGACCCTCGACGACGTGCGGGCGGCCGCGAACACGATCCAGGGCCATGTCGAGCGCACCGCGACCAAGCTGTCGCGCACCCTGTCCAAGATCGCCGGCTGCGAGATCTACCTGAAATTCGAGAACGAGCAGTTCACCGCCTCGTTCAAGGAGCGCGGCGCGCTCAACAAGCTGATGTCGCTGACGCCGGACGAGCGCAAGCGCGGCGTAATCGCGATGAGCGCCGGCAACCACGCGCAGGGCGTCGCCTATCACGCCGGCCTGCTCGGCATCCCCGCGACCATCGTGATGCCGGAAGGCACGCCCTTCAACAAGGTGAAGCACACCAAGGATTTCGGCGCGCGCGTCATCGTCGACGGCGCAACCTTGGTCGACTCGTTCGAAACCGCGCGCAGCATCGAACGGCAGGAAAACCTCGTCTTCGTGCATCCCTACAACGATGTGAAGGTGATCGCGGGGCAGGGGACCGTCGCGCTCGAGATGCTGGCCGATGTGCCCGATCTCGATATCCTCGTCGTGCCGATCGGCGGCGGCGGCCTTATCTCCGGCATCGCCATGGCGGCGAAGACGCTCAACCCGCGGATCGAGATCGTCGGCGTGCAGGCCGCGCTCTATCCCGCGATGTACGACAGCCTGAAACATCAGACGTTGCCGAGCGGCGGGCAGAGCATCGCCGAAGGCATCGCGGTGAAAGAACCGGGGGAGATCACCAAGGCCATCGTCGCCGCTGAGGTGAAAGACATCCTGCTGGTGCGCGAGGATGAGATCGAACGCGCCATCCACGCGTTGCTCGAAATCGAAAAGACGGTAGTCGAAGGCGCTGCCGCGGCCGCCTATGCCGCGGTCGCCGGCAACCCCGACATGTTCCGCGGCAAGAAGGTCGGCATCGTCCTCTCGGGCGGCAACATCGACATGCGCCTCTTGTCGAACGTCATCCTGCGCGAGCTGTCGCGCGAAGGCCGCATCCTCACCATTGTGGTCGCCATCGAAGATCGCCCGGGCCTCTTGGCGCGCATCGCAACGCTGGTCGGCGAAGCAGGCGGCAACATCCTCGAAGTCTCGCACAACCGCATGACGACGGACACCAACGCCAAGTCCGCCGACCTCGGCATGACCATCGAAGCCCGAGACAACGAACACGCCAACGAAATCCGCTCCAAACTGGAGAACGCGGGATTTGTGTTGCGGTAGCGTACTGGGTTGGTCTTCTTCGTTACTTGCTCCATGCTCGCGTCTTGAGGCCAATCCTTCTCGACCCTAAGGTTTGATAATGTGGAAATACGTGGCCAAGATCATTGCCGAAAACGGCGATATCTTCGCATCCGAGGCCTACGAGCGATACCAAGACGCGCAGGTATTTGCGTGGAAATCCAAGAGTGATCCCGTTTCCATTGTAATTACGCAGATCGATGAAACAGGCATGGATGTCATGGACCACTGGCTAAAGAGGCTTGAAGCACACGCTCCGATCCGCGACGTTCCTCTCCATCCTATCGCGCGCACTACAGCTAAGCGCGGTTCAGGCGCTTCCTAAGACTCCAATAAGTGCCAACGCTCACGGATGTGATCGGCAAGGCCGTCCGCGTGATACGGATGGTGACGGTAAAGTGGATGCCAGCCTGACCGAACCCTATGAGATGGGCGAAATCGTCCGACTGACAGTGACGACGGAGAGTAACCTTCCATCAAACTGTAAGGGTGCCGGCTGCTGCCACGCCCTGTCAGCCGACCTTGCTACGCTTCACCTTAGACGAGTCCGCATTGTGCGGATGGAGGCAGCAGTAGGAGACTTAGAAGACGCATGACCGGTTGGGGCGAGGTTGGCTTCGGAGTTCTGACAGGTGGACACCTGGAACCTTTTTCGCTGATTTCGCGAAATGTGCGGTTCGAATGCACATTTTCGAAATTTCGCTGGCCGTTCAATGCACTAGCTGAAGGGGCGGGCGCAGGGGCCCTATGGGATGGAAAATACTACCCACCCCCTCCCCCTCAAAAGCGTCAAACAACCTCCGGGCGTTTTCCCAAAGAATTCAAGCACTTCGAATTTCGGCTCTCGGGCCGCGTCAGGCCGACTTCTTTTTCGGGGCGTCGCCCAGGATGACGTGGAAGACCGCCGGGTCGTCCCACGGCACGTCGTGGTAGCCCTTCTTCAGCCATTCGCTTGACGGCTCGCGCTTCCATTCGCGGGGGAAGAGCACGACCGTGTCGTTGGTGATTGGGCTGCGCATGCCGCTGTCCTCACCGAACGCAGCAGAGGCGAGGGCCGATGGCAGATCGCGGCCCGGACCGAAGGCGAGGGTGCCGCCCTGCGTGCCGCGCGGGTTGATCTCGAGCAGATGCACGCGGCCTTCGGCATCGCGGATGAAGTCGAGACCATGCAGGCCGGAGAGGCCGAAGTATTTCGCGACGATGCGCGAGGCGCGCTCCATCTCCGCATCGTCGATGCGCTGGATCACGTTCGGCGGCCCGATGGTCTCGTCGGCGACGAGCACGTCGTAACAGATGAGGCCCTTCACCTCGCCCTGCCACGCTGCGAAGGCGCTCGCGGCGGGCTTTCCGGGAATGAACTGCTGCACCGAGATGATCGGCTTCGGCGGTGTCAGCGCATCGACCGCGAAATGAATGTCCCGGCGGCGCACAGCGCGCACCAGATTGCGCAGGCGCGACGGCGGATTGGCGAGGCGGCGATAGGCGGCGATGGCGGCATCGTGGTCGCGCGCGACGATCACGCCCTCACCGCCCCAGCTGCCGTCCGATTTTACG
>DATAHD010000222.1:0-12213 GCA_036263395.1 Rhizomicrobium sp.
GCTCCGACGTCGTGATCGCGACGAAGTTCTACGGTCGCACCGGCGCTGGCCCGAACGACATCGGTGCGAGCCGCGGGCATATCATGGATGCGGTGGCGCGCAGCCTGGACCGGCTGAAGATGAACCACATCGATCTCTATCAGATGCACGGCACCGATGTGGTGACGCCGGTCGATGAGACGATGCGGGCGCTGGACGACCTCACGCGGCAGGGGATGGTGCGCTATGTCGGCGTGTCGAACTGGCAGGCATGGAAGATCATGAAGGCGCTGGGCGTGTCGGAGCGGCGCGGCTATGCGCGGTTCGAGACACTGCAGGCGTATTACTCCATCGCCGGGCGCGATCTGGAGCGCGAGATCGTGCCGCTGCTGGAGGACCAGAAGGTCGGCCTGATGGTTTGGAGCCCGCTGGCCGGCGGTCTTCTGTCCGGCAAGTTCGGGCCGGGCAGCAATGGGCCGGAGGGTGCGCGCCGCGTGGCGTTCGACTTCCCACCGGTGGACAAAGATCGCGCGTGGAAGTGTGTCGATGCGATGCGCGAGATCGGGCACAAATACGATGCCTCCGTGGCGCGGGTCGCCCTCGCCTATGTGCTTGCCAAGCCGTTCGTCACGACCGTGATCATCGGTGCGAAGAACACGGAGCAGCTCGACGACAATCTGGCGGCCGTGAAGCTCACGCTCTCTGCCGACGACATGAAGACGCTGGATGAGGTCAGTGCACTGCCGGCCGAATATCCCGGCTGGATGCTGGCGCGTCAGGGTGCCGAGCGGAGGCCGCAGCCTAAGTAAGGCCCTGCTTTAAGCGCAATTCATCTGAACCCGGCCTGCCGCGCGATCGCCCGGCAGGCCGTTCGTTTTCTGGCCAACGTGTAACAATTCTCGCCGGTCGCTCGAACCTTCGTAGAGGTTCGCTGTGGAGGGACACGTGAAGATCGCATTGCTTGTTTTGGGTGTGGCGCTGGTTCTGTACGGGCTGCACTGGATCGGTCAGGGGACCGGGCTTTTGATGTGGCCGGCCGGCACGGTCATGGACAACAACCGGACGTTCGCGTGGCTCGGTGCGGCGGTGATTCTGGCGGGCGCCGGAACGCTTGCATTTGCACGGCGGCGTTAAGGCGTTCGCATACGATCGGTGCTAGGGTCTCGCCCTCTCGGGGAGGGACCGCATGAAGACCTTGATGCTTATTGCCGGCGTTCTGGCGCTGGTGTTCGGGACGTTCTGGGCATTGCAGGGCGCAGGAATCGTGCAGTGGCCGGCGTCGAGCATGATGATTTCGAACCACGCCTGGGTGCTCTACGGCGCGGCGACCGCGATCATCGGCGTCGGCCTGATCTGGTATTCGCGGCGCTAGCGCTTACAGCGCGGCAACGCGATTGCCCGAGGCGTTGAGAACGCGCAGCCGCTCGGCGAACATGCGCGGCCACTCCTTGTTGGGCGCGATGAAATCCATCGCGAACCACGGCATGGTCTTCGGGTCGAACACCTGTTTGCGGAAGAACTCGATCGCGCTCTTCACGCCGTATTTGAGCGACGCCTCGCGCTCGTAGCAGAGGAAAATCGGCGCGCTGAAATGCATGTCGAGCATAACGGGCACCAGCTCGGGTGCGAAGACCGAGGCATAGGACGGCAGAACGGCGAGACCGGCGCCGCCGCGAACCATCTCCATCAGCATCGTGCTCGAGTTGGTGCGTATGATCGCGCTGTCGTGGAGCCCGGCCCATGACGCGAGCGAGCCCTTGTCGGTGAGGCGGAACGTCTGGTCGACGATGCGATGCTGGCGCAGGTCGTCGCGCGTCTCCGGCATGCCGAACTTTTCGAGATAGGACCGCGACGCATAAACGACGAAGTGCAAGGTGCCGAGCTGAGTCGCCACCGCATCCTCCGACAGCGGCATCGAGTAGTGGATCTGCAGATCGAACAGCGGCGTACGATTGCCCGGCTCGTTCGAGGTGAAAAGCTTCAGCGAGACATTCGGATAACGCTCGACGAAGGACGGCACGAAGCTGGGCACCCAGAGAATGCCGAGGCCATCGCCCATGGTGACCTTGCACTCACTGACGGCGCGGGTGGTGTTGTCGCGCACCGCTTCGACGCCACGGTGAAGCATCGTCTCCGCACTGTTGGCGTAATTTAGCAGGCGCTCGCCTTCCGCCGTGATGCGGGAGCCATTCTTGGTCCGGTCAAAGAGCCGGACACCGAGGTCCTTCTCGAGACGGATCATCGCCCGGCTGACGACCGACTGGACGACGCCGAGTTCTTTCGCGGCACGGGTGTAACTGCCGGTGCGCGCGACCGCCGTGAAGACGCGAAAGTCATTCCAATCGGGCTTGGCCGCCACAGACGAACCATCCGCATGCGCATGACCCAATCCGATTTCAGAGACTGTTGCCATACATCCGATGGGTACACGCTTCCGCGACAAAGATAGGACCGATGACGGTTCAAAGCTTGGGAAATGGTGCGCGATGACTGACCATGAGAGCAAAAAAACCTTGGAAACCGGGCTTGCTGTAAACGACGAATCGTATGTCGTAGAGCACGAATCGGGTCATCTGCTCATTCGGCGCATCGTGCCGCCGGAAATGGAGGCAGTGCTTGCGCTCACGCGCGACAAGCTCGACGCAACCGTAGCCGACGACACGTATGTGCGCGGCGTTCAGGCGGGCAATCGCGACTCATTCTGGGGCGTGTTTCGCTCGACGACGGGACACGAGGGGCCGTGGACGCTCGAAGGCTATTACGGCTTCCTGCTGCTGAACGAACGCGGCGGCAACGCGCTGATGGACCGGACACTCGACACGCTGGCGCCGCGGCCGGATCAACTCGCGCCCGACGGTGAGCTTCCGCATACGGTGTATATCTGGTCGATGGTGGTGCCCGGCCTGAGCCGCATCGCAACACCAATCGTCGTGAAAGCGCTGGGCAAGACGTGCGCGGGGCGCCCACTGTTCGCCACCGCAGGCACACAGGCCGGGCTCAACCTGATGCGGCGCCAGGGCTTCAAGCCTGTCAGCGCCGGCGAAGACACCATCGGCGGACTGTTCCTGTTCGGTGAACTCGGCACGCTGCAGGTGCGTCCACCGCGCAAGGTCATTGAATCGCGGTTCAAGGTGGCGGTGGTCGCGACCCCGAACGAGATGGAGCAGGCCCGCGCGATGCGTGCCCTCTTCCTGTTCGAGCAGAACTGTCCGTTCGACGAAGAGTTCGATGGCAACGATTTCGTCGGTTCGCATTTCATCGGCTACGTCGACGGCGAGCCGGCAGCGACCTTGCGCATTCGCTACTTCGCCGATTTCGTGAAGGTGGAGCGTCTGGTCGTGCTGCCACGCTTTCGCGGCACGCTGATCGCCAAGGAAACGGTGACGACGGCGCTCAACTTCTGCCGCCGCAAAGGCTATCGCACCGCCTATGGGCATGCGCAGAAGCGGCTGACCGGCTTCTGGGGGCGTTTCGGCTTCGAGCCGACCACGCGCAACACCGCCATCGTCTATTCCGACCACGAGTATGTCGAAGTGGTCGCCCGCCTCGAGCCGCATCGCGATGCGATCTCACTCAACAGCGATCCTTACGTTTTCGTCCGGCCCGAAGGGAGATGGGATGAAGAAGGCATCCTCGAAAAATCGGCGGCGCGTCCCGCCACCAACCCGCACTGACGCACGTAAAAGAGGGGGTAAGAGTACCATGAAGGAAGATCAGGAGACGCTCGACCGGTTCCGCATGCTGCTGGCTGCGGATGCGCGGATCGCGGAAGCCGAGGCGACCTGCAAGGCGCTTGGGCTCACCGCGGAAGCGAAGAAGCTGGGCAAGATGCGCGCCGAGCTGATGGCGCAGCTGGAACCGATCCAAGGCAAGGCATACAAAATCCTCGCGCAGGCGCCAGCGACGCGGCAGTAATTGCTATTCAACCGCCGTCGGCCGCGGGGGCAGCCGATGGCGGTGTTTCTTGTGTTTGCGGACTTTCGCCGTCTGAACGTCCGAGCCGGTGCAGCGATCTTCCAATGTGCGGTCCGGACGGCGCCACGGCCAGTTGTCGAACGCGATGCTTGTGCCGGCGTGGCTGAAGTAGGCTTCCCAGAAGCGGCGCTGCGCGAAGCCCTGGATGCAACGCTTCACACGACGGTCGAGGAAACGGTTAACGACTGTCACGCCGGTGAGATCCGGCACGCTCTGGAAAGCCTGCGGCTTCTCGGCGAAGGCTTCAAAGGTCAGCCGGTCGCTGTACTGGGAATAGAGCGCTTTGGTGTTCTGGAGCATGTCGCTGACGATTACGAGGCGACGATGCGGAACCGCGACGCCGAAGTCCGGTCGCCGTGCGAGGCCGAAGATGGACTCTATCAGTGGTGTTTCCTTCTGATCCGCGCCTTTCAACGCGGGATCGAGCGACTTCAGCATCGGGTTGTAGAAGTCTTTGTCCCAGATCGCCTTGAGCATGTAGGGGTTCTCGCTGGGCCCCTGGCTTTTGCGCTTGGGCGCACAGCGGCTGAAGAGAATGTGTGGCTCGAACGGGTGCAGGTCATCGACCGCCGCGAGCGTGAACTTTTCGTAGGTCGTCGTGTCTTCGGCTTCGTGTTGGAGAGCGTCGATCAGGATATCGCGCTGCGTCGGGCCGAGCTGATCGGTGGCATCGATGAGGACGATACGGTGCGCATCCAGCGGACCGATCGGGCACATCGTGACATGGTCGATCTCCGGTCCGCCCTCCCCCGGCATGAGCAACCACACCCCAACGGGCAGGAGCAGGAGCGCGCCGAGGAGCGCGGCGCTCGACTTTTGTTTGCGCAGACCTCTCAGCAGCGCGTTCATGATCCCGTCGCGGCGTCAGGCACGGGCGCGAGATAGAGGCTGCCTTTGCGCTCATGATCGGCGCGGAAGGTAGCCTCCTCACGCACCTCGTCGAGGAAAGTGCGCAGGTTTTCCGCCTCCTGCTTCGCCCACTCGCCGAGGGTGCTGTCGAATACGCGCTTGGCCGTCCGGTTGACATCGAGCGCGGCAACGGCGTCGTCGAGGCGAAGTTTGATGTCCTTGTTCTCCGGCAGCTCGAATTCGAGTTCGGGATAATCCTTGAAATAGGCCGGTGGGTTGGTGGTGCGGACGTAGGTGTTGGCTTCGCGGTAGTCGCGCAGACTTTGCAGCGTGGCGCGGTCGAGATCCGTCACGCTGTCGCGCGCTTCGAGCTCGGCCTGCCGCGCCTCGGACTCGATTTCGCGTGCTTCCGTCACCGCGGTTTCGTCAGCCTCCAGACGGGTGGCGACGTCTCTTGCCACATCGTCCAGACGCCGGGTGATCGCGGCACGCAGCTCGCGCGTCTTTTCCTCGAACGCGGTGCGCGCATCCTTGTGAGCACGATCCACACGGCCATAGCCGGGATAGGTGTCATCCCAGCCGTGATAACCCTCCACCGCCAGCGCGAAGAAGATCATCAGGCCGACGAGCAGCAGCACAATCGCTTCCCATGACGTCAACGCGAAGTTGGTGCGGAACATGTGGCGCAGGGCGTCGATGATGATGTGCAGCGGATCCGCATTCGCCGCCATCGCCTCCGCCGCCTGCTCGCGGTAGTGCGCGACGTAGAGATTCCAGAACAGGCCGAGCGTGATGACGAGGCTGACGCCGGACCAGCCGAGACGGCGCTTCCACAGCTCGCGGTGGGTGGTGTAGCGCGCCGCAGCGAGGCCGAGCGCGAAGTAACCGAGGAAGACGTTGACCACGCTGAAAGCGAACGCCTGAACCGTTCCGCCGACGGTGTAGCTGGGGCTGATGTTGCGGAAGATCATGCCGTTCATGATCGACTCGAGGATCAGTGCCGCGACGATCGCGGTCAGCACGAGCATCGGCGGGCGCGGCTTGGGGTAGTTCGCACTGCGCGCAAGGGCGTGCTCGCCCTTGAACAGCTTGAGGTCGCGCCAGGTTTCGCGTTCGTCGTGGCGCAGCGCGATGAGCTCGTCCTTCGCGCGTTCACGAATGCCGACGATCTCGATGCGGGCCAGCGCTTTGATCGGCTCGGGTTCGAGCGGTTTCGGGATGCGCTCGACAATCAGATCGTGGGCGCCGCGCAGTCGATTCCAGAGTGCCTGCTTCAGCGAGTCCACGCCGGTGTGGAAGCTGTCGACGATCTGCTGCTGCGCGACGTCCGGCTCGCGATCGTCCGTAAGCGGAAGATTGTTGCGGCCGTTCTCTCGCGCGCGCTGGCGCACTTCGAGGGTGCGGGCCTTCTGTTCGGCCCAGTCCTTGAACTCGCCGAACTCACTTTCAAGCGCTTTGACCCACCGACGCGCCTGTGGGTCCTTCTGCTTGAAAATCGTCTTGGGTGAACCTTCCCGCATTCCGCGATCCCCGACAGCGGGCGCGGAACGGTGCGGCTGACCTAACGCCAGCACTCCCCGTTCCTTGCCCCATTACCCGGGAACAAGTATTGCGGGTGGCAACTCAGAATTGCAACTACAAGTATATGATTTGTTCAGGTTTACGATACTATAAGTTGCATTCCTGTCACAGGAAGTTGTACTCGACAAACAGGCGCTCGAAGTTGCCGTTCCATTCGCCGTTGAACTTGCGCAGGAGTTCTTCGGCGCGGGTGTAGCCGCGGTCGACGAGTTCGCGCAGGGGATTAAGGAAGCCGTCTTCGGTGGTCCCTGCCCCATCTTCGGCGGCGCGGCGCTGCAGGCCGGCCGACGAGATTTCCAGCATCTGCTTTGCCAGACCGCCGACCGTTGTGTTGCGGAACGGCGTATTGAAGGCCTGCTTCGGGACCGCATCGCGCATCGCCTGACGCTCTTCGGCGGTCCAGTCCTTCACCAGATCCCACGCCGCATCGAGCGCGACCTGATCGTAGTAGATGCCGACCCAGAGCGCCGGCAAACCGCAGATGCGTCGCCAGCTGCCGCCGTCGGCGCCGCGCATCTCCAGGAATTTCTTGAGGCGGACTTCGGGGAAGATCGTGGTGAGATGATCGGCCCAGTCGCTCATCGTCGGTTCGATGTGCGCGACCTCGGAAATCTTGCGGTCGAGGAAGTCCTGGAATTTCTTGCCGGCGACGTCGAAGTATTTGCCGTCGCGATAGACGAAGTACATCGGGACGTTGAGGGCGTAGTCGACGTAACGCTCGAAGCTCATGCCGTCTTCGAACACCCACGGCAACATGCCGGAGCGGTCGTTGTCGACGTCGGTCCACACTTGGCTGCGATACGAAAGGAAGCCGTTGGTCTTGCCTTCGCGGAACGGCGAGTTGGCGAATAACGCTGTTGCGACAGGCTGCAATGCAAGGCCGACGCGGAATTTCTTGATCATGTCGGCTTCGGAGGAGAAGTCGAGATTCACCTGCACCGTACAGGTGCGGAACATCATCTCGTGGCCGTAGCCGCCAACCTTCGGCATATAGCGCCGCATGATCGCGTAGCGGCCTTTCGGCATGACATGCGTTTCTTCCATCGACCAGGTTGGTGCGAAGCCGAGGCCGATGACGCCAGCGCCGATCTCACCGGCAACGACGCGCACTTCTTCCTGATGCGTGTTCACCTCAGCACAGGTTTCGTGAACTGTCTTGAGCGGCGCGCCGGACAGTTCGAACTGACCGCCGGGCTCGAGGCTGAGCGAGGCACCGTTCTTGGTGAGGCCGATGATGTTGTCGCGCTCTTTGACCGGCTCCCAGCCGAAGCGCTCCATGCCTTCGAGCAGCGCCTTGATGCCGGGCTTGCCGTCATAAGCGACGGGTTTGTGGGTGCGCAGGTCGTAGACGAACTTCTCGTGCTCGGTGCCGATACGCCAGTCGGATTTGGGTTTCGAGCCTTCGGACAGATGGCGGACGAGATCGTCGCGCGAGCCGATCGGCCCCCCAGCGGATTGGGGGATGGACATATCTGGGCTCCCTCCAGCCAGTATCGGGCGATGCCCCTCTGGCCGCGTGTAAATTGTGAATCAGCCGTTCAATTGTTCGCTATGTATGCGCGGGGCCGGTAGCCGGCAAGTCGGACGCGCCGCATAGGTGATCAGCATAGAACTTTCACGAAGCATTGCCGACGGTTCATATTTTCGACTTTACTTAATTAAGTGAATATGCAATCAATAGCGCATGCAGGCGCTGACCGCACTCTCAGATCCGACCCGCCAGCGCATCGTCTCGATGCTGGCCGGTGGCGCGCTTTCGTCGGGAGAGATCGCGAGCCGGTTCGACATGACGGCGCCAGCGGTCTCGCAGCATCTGAAAACGCTGCGCGATGCAAAGCTGGTGAAGGTGCGGGCCGAAGCGCAGCGGCGGATTTACGAACTCAACGAAGAAGGAGTCGGGGAGTTGGCGGACTGGGTGAACGACCTTCGCAAATTCTGGGCGGACAAATTCGCCGCTTTGGAACAGGAGCTGCGCAAATGAACAACGGCAAAGGCGAAATGACGAAGGTGTCATGCATCACCTTCACCCGCACCCTGCCCGGCCCGATCGAGCGCGTGTGGACGTTCATCACCGAGCCGTCGAAGCTGCCGGCGTGGTTCGGTACCGACAGCAGCATCGAGCCGCGGCAGGGCGGCAGAGTGAGCCTGATGGGCGGGCATATCCGCGGCGTGGTCACGCAATGGCAGCCGCCGAAAAAGCTCGTCTATACCTGGAATGTGTTCGGGCCGAGCGATCCGGCCGATGCGGTGTCGGAATATCCGGAGTCCTACCCGACGTTCGAGCTTGCGGCACAGGGCAGCGATGTGGTGCTGACCTTCACGCACTTCCCGATCCTGGAACGCTTCGTGCCGCAGAACGCGATGGGCTGGCACACGATGCTCGACATCTTCGAAGCGGGCCTGCGCGACGGGAAGACGGAAGAGCGTACGGTCTATTCCAAGAAGAATGCAGCGCTCTACGGCATCGATCCCAGCAATCTGCAGCACTAGAGGCGCAGGCTCACTGATCGCACGCGTGCGCGTTGGCGAGAACATGGCGCCGATTTCGGACAGCCATATCTGCGTCGATGCCCTCATGTCGGCGAGCGGGCTGCCGGATTGATAGCGTGGATCGTCGCGACGAACGCGAAGGGCGGACCGCAGACACCAACCGTTCTTGGGTGCTGCTTGAGCGAATGGGCGATCGTCCCGACGCGGACGATGCCGACAATCGCGGGATCGAAAATTGAAGGCCGCTAGATAGCATCGGTCTCAGCAATTCGGATTATGCATCAATGGTTGCAATTATATTTTAAATACCTTTAAGTTGTATATAGCTTAAGGGGACTTCTTATGAAGAACGTAACACTGGCGGCGGTGCTTTTGGCACTGGCCACAGCAATTCCTGCTACCGCGAAAGCAGATGCCTGGGGCTGTTATGACCCAAAACCAGGACATCCGAGCGATGCGGAAAGAGCCGCGTTTATCGCAGAGGTCAGCACTCTTGCTGTAAAAGCAGAGCACGACTACGGCGTTCCAGCTGCGGCCGTCGCCGCAATGTCCATGGTCGAGTCTGGTTACGGCTGGACGCGAACGGCTCTCGAAGCGAACAATCTGTTCGGTTGGAAGTATGTGAGTGCCAGCGCGGCCGGGGGGCGAACGTCATACACGCTCGCGTGCCAACCTCCCGAAGACATCAACAACCACTATGTCGTGTTTCACGACCGCGCGGATGCAATCGACTTCGTCGCCCACAAATTGGCGACGCTGGCCGCCTACAAAACCGATAGAGACGCCTATCAGATGCAGGTGTCGCAGCACGGAGATGTTCGGGCCGCGATCAAAGCATGGGTGGCGGGCATCTCCGACCCGTACAATTGGAAACCGCAAGAATACACGCGGACAGTTATTCGCATCATGAATAGCCCTGACGCTCCTTCGGACACTGAAGCGTCTAATAATCTCTATCAGCTATCGGACACGGCCCCCACCATCGCAAAATCGAATCTCAGTCCCGCTGTCGCTATGACGCCAACTACCGACAAAGACGGTTGTCAGTCACCCGATTTGCACTATCCGCGATGGGAAGGGTTCCCGGTACGCTATTGCCCCTATAATGACGTTGGGATCACAACACATGGCTATTTCCTCAATCCCTCGCCGGACAAAGTGACGAAGTGGATCAATACGGCTTGTGCCGACGCTGCCGTTCAGGATGTTGCACAATGTATAAAATGGCTACGCCGCGAAGTGCAGAAAGCCTCGAGCGGGAAGTACTTTCCGGTTGGTGGTTTCATTGTGGAGAAGGCAGAGGATGCTGGCGGTGTTGGACAAGGGCCACTGTGTTTGCTGTTCCGTGACGGTATCACGATCGCCACAGACTCTTGGGATACTAGCGCACCCATAAACGGCAAATGCGGCAGCGGAAGCGAGGACCAGCAACCGGTCAAGAGAGCGAAGAACTATGCCAGAATCGCTTCCACTTCTCGCGAAGAATACTACGCCGCAGGCGGAGCCGAAGATGTTGGGCATTCAGGCAGCGGCAACAAGCACTGGCTCGATGTGATCAGAGAGATGTACCAAAGGGCCTGGAACAGTGATCGGAACGAACTGATCTCAGCTCGAGCAATTGCCGCTAAGAAGAGCGGTCATTTGAAATAGACCTAGCGCCAGTCCCCCCAGACGGATTGCCAGATGGCGAGGGCGGCTAGCGCGGCGGTGTCTGCGCGGAGGATGCGGGGGCCTAAGGCTACGGGGACGACGTTGGGGAGGGCGCGGATCATGTCGCGCTCGGCCGGATCGAAGCCGCCTTCGGGACCGATAAGGATCGCGTATTTTGCACGCTCCGGCATGTCGAGCAGCGCGTCGATCATCATATCGACGCGGCCGCCGGGGGCGTTGGCATCGGCACCGACTTCGTCGGCGAAGATGAGTTTGCGATCCTTCGGGAGGGCGGCGAGGAGTTTGTCGAGGTCGATGGGTTCGCGGCAGTCGGGGACGCTCACCCTGCCCGACTGCTCGGCGGCTTCGATGGCGTTGGCGCGCAGGCGCTCCATGTTCACGCGGCTGACGATGGTGCGGCGGGTGAAGACTGGCTGCAGGACGCTGACGCCGAGTTCGGTGGACTTCTGAACGAGATAGTCGGCGGGCGTCTTCTTGATCGGCGCGAAGAGGAGCCAGAGGTCGGGAACGTCGATCTGGCGGCCGGTCTGTTTCTCGCAGACGAGCGAGAGCGCGCGCTTGCTGACACTATCGACCCGCGCGAGCCACTCGCCGTCGCGGCCATTGAACAGGCTGATGTGATCGCCGGCTTTGGCGCGCATGACGTGGAGGAGGTAGTGGGCCTGGCCGTCATCGGGGGTGACGATCGCACCAGCGTTGAGGCTGGGCTCAACAAAGAGCCTGACTTTGCCGCCGGGTTCCGCGAGTTCTTCGGTCATCACAAATTGCGAAACGCTTGATCGTCTTCTTCAGACATCCACTCTGCAAACGCATCGGTCAACAGCTGAAATGTCTGCTCGTCGCAATTCACGACAAGTTCGACATCTGGCTCGAGAATTTGCATTTCGCGACATGGTGATTGGCGGCCCACTACATACGCTGTCCTCGCGCGCCGGACCATGTAAAACAGGCGAATGCCCACGGAATCGCAAGCCCTGAAACCGACCGACGCGCTGGCCGCGAGCTGGGTGGACCAGGTTCCGCCGCAGATGCAGCCCTATTTGCGGTTGGCACGGCTGGATCGGCCGATTGGGACGTGGCTGCTCTATTGGCCGTGCGTGTTCGGGCTGGTGCTGGGCGCGGTGGTCGCGGGGCGGCCGTTCGTGGAGCTGCGCGACTGGTGGTACGTGGTGCTGTTCGGCGTCGGCGCGATTGTGATGCGCGGTGCGGGCTGCACCTATAACGACATCATCGACCGCGATATCGACGCGCAGGTGGCACGGACGCGCGGGCGGCCGATCCCGAGCGGGGCAGTGACGGCGAAGCAGGCGGCCATGTTTCTGGTGGCGCAGCTTGTCGTTGGGTTTCTGATTCTGATTTCGCTGAACTGGTTTGCGGTGGCGCTGGGCGCGGCGTCGCTGCTGCTGGTGGCGGCGTATCCGTTCATGAAGCGGATCACGTGGTGGCCGCAGGCGTGGCTGGGGCTGACGTTCAACTGGGGCGCCCTGCTCGGATTCGCGGCGGTGACGGGGAATGTCGATTTCGCCGATGTCGTGCTCTACGCCGGCTGCTTCTTCTGGACGCTCGGCTATGACACGATCTACGCGCATCAGGACAAGGAAGACGATGCGCTGATCGGCGTGAAGTCGACGGCGCGTCTGCTCGGGAACGCATCGCGGGAGTGGATCC